>DATIOH010000108.1:0-31579 GCA_035473375.1 Nocardioidaceae bacterium
GGGGGCTCGAGTACTACCACCCGCCGACGCAGGACCAGATCGACGTCGCCGAGGAGCTGACGTCGTCGCCCGACATCGACTTCGTCTATGGCGAGCACGCACACGTCGTTCAGCCGTACGACCGTATGCACGGCACGTGGGTCGTCTACGGGCTGGGCAACCAGGTCGCGCAGCAGGACACCGCAGTCGAGGGGGTCTACGACGGCAACACGTGTCGAGTGACGTTCCGTGAGCGGCGTGACGGCTCGTACAAGGTCGACAAGCTCGAGTACATCCCGACGATGATCACGCACTACGACGGCGTGCACCCGATGCGCCTGCTCAACGTGCCGGCGAGCCTCGACGACCCGAAGTACGCGTCGCTGCACTCGGCCCTCCTCGCCACCGAGCAACGGGTGACCGACGTCATCGGCAGCCTCGGCGCGTTCAAGAAGGGCGTGACCGAGGGCCAGTAGCGGCCCGAAAGCCAGGTGAGCCGCGCCGGGGTGGGCGACTATCCTCGACCGTGCCCAGCACGAGGCGCGCCTGCGCCTCCTTGACGAGGAGATCCCGTGTCACTTCGGATGTCGACCCTGTTCCTGCGCACCCTGCGCGAGGACCCGGCGGACGCCGAGGTGCCGAGCCATCGGCTGCTCGTGCGCGCAGGCTACATCCGCCGGGCCGCGCCGGGCATCTACACGTGGCTGCCACTGGGCTGGCACGTGCTGCGCAACGTCGAGCGCATCGTCCGTGAGGAGATGGACGCCATCGGCGCCCAAGAGCTGCACTTCCCGGCACTGTTGCCGCGCGAGCCCTACGAGGCCTCCGGGCGGTGGAGCGAGTACGGCGACAGCATCTTCACGCTGCGCGACCGCAAGGAGGCCGAGTACCTCCTCGGACCGACGCACGAGGAGATGTTCACCCTCGCCGTCAAGGACATGTACTCGTCGTACAAAGACCTGCCCCTGTCGCTGTATCAGATCCAGACGAAGTATCGCGACGAGCAGCGGCCGCGGGCCGGGCTGCTGCGGGGACGCGAGTTCGTCATGAAGGACTCGTATTCGTTCGACGTCAGCGACGAGGCGTTCATGCGCTCGTACCTCGCGCATCGCGGGGCGTACATCAAGATCTTCGACCGGCTCGGCCTCGACTACGTGGTCGTCGCAGCCATGTCGGGCGCGATGGGCGGATCGGCGAGCGAGGAGTTCCTCGCCAACTCCGAGGTCGGCGAGGACACCTACGTCCGCTGCATGAATTGCGACTACGCGGCGAACGTCGAGGCCGTTCGGGTGCCGGTGCCCGAGGCGGTGCCCTACGACACGCTGCCGGCGGCACACGCCGAGCAGACGCCTGACACTCCGACCATCGAGACGCTCGTCGACCATCTCAACGACAAGCATCCGCTGGCCGATCGTGCGTGGGGGGCCGCCGACACCTTGAAGAACGTCATCGTCACCGTCGTCCAGCCCGGCGGCGCGCGCGAGCCGCTGGCGATCGGCGTTCCCGGAGACCGCGACGTCGACCTCAAGCGGCTCGGCGCGCAAGTCGAGCCGGCGACGATCGAGGCGTTCGACGAGTCCGACTTCGCCAAGCACCCGACCTTGGTCAAGGGCTACATCGGCCCCGGCACGCTCGGCGAGAAGGGTGCCAGCGGCATCCGGTACCTGCTCGATCCGCGTGTGGTCGCGGGCACGAGGTGGGTGACGGGCGCGAACGTCGACGGCAGCCACGTGCTCGACCTGGTGGTTGGTCGCGACTTCGAGGGCGACGGCGTCATCGAGGCGGCCGAGGTGCGCGACGGCGACGAGTGTCCCAACTGCGGGAACCCGCTCGAGACGGCTCGCGGCATCGAGATGGGCCACATCTTCCAGCTCGGCACAAAGTACGCCGACTCGCTCGGACTGCAGGTGCTCGACGAGAACGGCAAGCTGGTGACCGTCACCATGGGGTCGTACGGCGTCGGCGTCTCGCGCGCTGTCGCCGCCATCGTCGAGACGTCGCACGACGAGCTGGGAATCATCTGGCCGCGCGAGGTGAGCCCGGCCGACGTCCATCTCGTCGCGACCGGCAAGGACGCTGAGGTCTTCGAGTTCTCCGAGCGCCTTGTCGCCGCTCTCGAGGCACGAGGCGTGTCGGTGCTGTACGACGACCGCCAAAAAGTGTCGCCGGGCGTGAAGTTCAAGGACGCCGAACTGCTCGGCATGCCGACGATCGTCGTCGTCGGCAAGGGTCTGGCCGAGGGCCGCGTCGAGCTGCGCGATCGGCGCACCGACGACCGGCGCGAGGTGGCAGCCGACGCGGCCGCAGACGAGATTGCGAGCGCCGTCCGTGGCAGTTGAGGCGGTCATCTTCGACTGGGGCGGCACTCTCACGCCCTGGCGGACGATCAGCGCCGACGACGAGTGGCGCTCGCTGGCCGAGGTCGCGGCGCCCGATCGCGTCGACGAGGTGACTCGAGCCCTCGTGCAGGCGTCGACGCAGGTGTGGGCCCGTTCGCGCGACGAGCATCTGAGCTCGACGCTCGAGGACATCTGCCTGCTGGCGGAGCTGCCGTACGACGTCGCACACTGGCATGGCTATCGCGCGTTCTGGGAGCACGCGACCTTCATCGACCCCGAAGCGGCGGCGGTCTTCGACGCGCTGCATGCCGTCGACGTCAAAGTCGGCGTCCTCTCCAACACGGTGTGGCCGGCGGCCTGGCACGAAGAGATCTTCGTTCGTGACGGGGTGCTCGAGCTGATCGACGGGGCGGTCTACACATCGTCGATCGAGTGGACCAAGCCCGCTCCGCAGGCGTTCGAGGCCGCGGTCGCGGCGGTCGGCGCGAGCGACCCAGCGCACTGCGTCTTCGTCGGCGACCGCCTCTTCGACGACATCCACGGGGCGCAGTCCGCAGGCATGCGGACGATCTACCTGCCGCACAGCGACATCCCGCCAGAGCAGGTCGGCCACACGATCGGTGAGCCGGACGCCACCATTCACTCGCTGGCCGAGGTCCCGGCTGTCGTGAACGGCTGGCGCTAACGGGTTGGGCGGGGCTGGCCGCCATAAGCCCGAATTTCGCACCATTCCGCCTTGGATGTCGTCTCTGCAGGTAGTGCGTCGGCGGAATGGAGCGAAATCACGAGGGCTGTGCAGCAGCCATGCATCCCAGATGCTTGACTTCAAGTGAACTTGAGGTTGCAGGGTGGTGAGCGATCCCACTGCAAGGAGAACCTCATGCCTGTCGCGCTCGTCACCGGCGCATCCCGCGGCCTCGGCCGCGCCCTGTCACTCGCGCTCGCCGGGCGTGGCTGGCAGCTCGTCATCGACGCCCGCGGCGAGGCCGCGCTCGACGGCGTAGCCCGCGAGCTCGAGTCGGCTGGGGCCAAGACCGTCACGGCCATCGCCGGAGACGTGTCGGACCGGGCGCATCGCGCCGATCTGGCCGCCGCAGTCGTCGACATCGGACGGCTCGACTTGCTCGTCAACAACGCGAGCGTGCTCGGACCGAGCCCGCAGCCGGCCCTCGCCGACTACCCGCTCGACGTCCTCGTGGACGTGTACGACGTGAATGTCTTCGCGCCGCTCGGGCTGCTTCAGCTCTGCCTCGGCCGACTCCGCGAAAGCAGCGGCATCGTCGTCGACGTCACGTCCGACGCGTCGGTCGAGCCGTACGAGGGCTGGGGCGGCTACGGGTCGTCGAAGGCGGCGCTGGATCAGGCGACGGCGATCCTCGGCGCCGAGGAGCCGAGCCTCTCGGTCTATGCCTTCGATCCAGGCGACATGCGCACCGAGCTGCATCAGCAGGCCTTCCCCGACGACGACATCTCTGACCGCCCCGAGCCGTCGACAGTGGTCCCGGCGCTGCTGCGGCTGATCGACGATCGGCCAGTGAGCGGCCGCTACCGGGCATCCGACCTGGCTTTGACGGGCGGCGAGCGATGAGCCTCCTCGCGGCGCACCCACGGGCGTCGTTCACCCCGCCGCCGGGGTCGGAGGCCACAACGCCGGCCGAGCGCCGAGGGGTCGCTCGGGACGGCGTGCGCCTCCTGGTCGCGACCGACTGCGGCATCACCCACCATCGATTCAGCGATCTGCCGGACGTCCTGCGACCCGGCGATCTGATCGTCGTCAACACCTCGGCCACGATGCCCGCGGCACTGCGGGTGTGGCGCGAGCGCGACCACGACGCGCTCGTCCACGTCGCGGGCGCCGTCGACGACGGGTCGTGGGTCATCGAGCCTCGTCGGAGCGACAACAGCGGACCGGCCGGGGACGTCGGGATCGGCGAGACGATCGCGCTCGCCGGCGGCACCAGGCTCACCATCGTGGACTCGTATCCTCGGCCTGGCCTCGCGCAGAGCCGGCTCTGGCGGGCGACGCCCGATCGCCCGATCGACCTCCCAGCCCATCTCAACGACCACGGGCTGCCGATTCGCTACGGGGGAGTCGAACGGTGGCCGCTCGACGACCTCCAGAACGTCTACTCCGACGAGCCCGGCAGCGCCGAGATGCCGAGCGCCGGACGTCCGCTCACCGAGCACGTGCTCACCCGCCTCGTCGTGCGCGGCGTCCGGCTGGCGCCGCTGGTGCTTCACACGGGCGTGTCGAGTCCCGAGAAACATGAACCGCCCAGCCCCGAGCGGTTCGCCGTTCCCGGGCCCACGGCGGCGCTCGTCAACGCGACCAAGGCCGAGGGGGGCCGGGTCGTCGCGGTCGGCACCACTGTTGTCCGGGCGCTCGAGACCGTCGCGGACCCAAGCGGCGGTGTCTCGGCAGGCGTGGGCTGGACCGAGCATGTCATCGGACCGACGAACCCCATCCGGCTTGTCGATGGTGTCATCAGCGGTCTGCATGAGCCGGACGCGAGTCATCTGCTGCTGCTCGAGGAAGTCGCGGGCCGCGACCTCGTCCAACGCGCCTACGACGAGGCGGTGCGGCAGCAGTACTTATGGCACGAGTTCGGCGACTCCATGCTGTTCCTGCCCGACTGCGCGCGCTCGTCGGCGCAGGCTGCCTGACGTCGTCTAGAGGTCTGGCCGACCGGGAAACGCGTCGAGTCTTGCGCCCCATGCGGCCGCCCGCACGGCCGTGGCCGCGAGGTCGAGGGCGAGCCTGCCGCGCGTCTGCGGCGACGCGAGCGAGACGGCGTACGCGTACGTCTGGGTGCAGCGGTTCTCGACGTATCGCGCGAGCCGCTGGCACTGGCGCAGCGACGCCGGGGTGACAGGCAGCGCGTACGCAGGCTCGGCCGCGACCGGATCGGCGCCGAGGTCGCGGATCGCCTGATCGAGAAAGTCGCGTCGGCCGCGATGGAACTCGTATGACTCGTCGACCCGCTCGACGACGTCAGCCGGCGCTCGCAGGCCGGCGATCCGACCGCCGATCACGCCATATACGTAGACGGCTGCGTGCTCGGCGGCCAGGCATGCCTGCTGGGCGCCGACGTCGTCGTAAGTCTCTGTCACGCGGGCGTCCACTCAGCGACGACCACGGAGTGTGAGGCTGCCATCGACGCCAGCGTGCTGGCGACGCTCCCGGACGCGACAGCTCGGCAGTCGGCGAGTCGATCGCGTGCGGCTCGCCGTGCCAGGTCGGGAACGGCGCTGCCGAGCGGCCGCACGGGTTCGGCGGCGGTCGGCGCGGGTGGGGGACTGTCGAGTTGAAGGGCCGCCGCCAATGCAGCGACGTGCTGGCGCTGCACTCCGATCAGCGGCGCGATTCGCTTGCGCGCCGCCGGGTGCGTCCGCGAGAGCGCCGCGTAAGAGGCCAGAGTCGCCTGCTCGCTCGTGAGTGCCGCCACGACGATGTCGCGGTCGGACCCGGTCGCAGCGGTCGCGACCACGGTTGGTGACGGGGTTCCGCTCGTCGCAGCGCCGCCCGCCGACGACGGTCGGCTCGGCGCGCATCCCGTGTCGCCCCCCGCAGCGACCGCGGCCGCGATGCCAAGCAGCGTGCGGCGGCTGACCCTGCCCCCAACTCCCACGCGTGCGACCGTACCCGAGCCGTCGGCGTGCCCTAGTCTTGATATGGAAGCACGGACGTCGATCGCCGACAGACGCCGACAACACAACAACGAGGAGGTCTGCCGTGACAGGCCGCCCGCAGGCTGACGCTCTCCTCGACGTGCTTACCGAGCCGCTGGAGTCTCGCGGCCTCGATCTCGAAGGTGTTGAGGTGTCCGCCGCCGGCCGCCGCCGCCTCATTCGAGTCCTCATCGACAAGGACGGCGGCGTCACCCTCGACGAGATCGCCGATGCGACCACGGTCGTCAGCGATCAGCTTGACTCCCACGACGTGCTGGGCGACGCGCCCTACACACTCGAGGTCACCTCGCCCGGAGTCGACCGGCCGCTCACGCTGCCCCGGCACTGGGCCCGCAACGTCGATCGCCTGGTCAAGGTCAAGCCGGTCGACGGCGCCCCCTACACCGGACGGATCGTGTCGGCCGAGGCCGACGCCGCTCAGCTCGACGTCGACGGCGCGGCGCGCGAGGTCCGCTATGACGAGGTCGCGTCGGCGCGGGTCGAGGTCGAGTTCAACAGACGACGGGCGCCATCGGGCGAGTCGCACGCAGAGAAGGAGTGAGCCGTGGACATCGACATGACGGCGCTTCGGCTGCTCGAGCGCGAGAAGGAGATCTCGTTCGACGTCCTGGTCGACGCGATTGAGCAGGCCCTCCTCGTCGCGTACCACCGCACGCCGGGCGCCCAGACCGATGCGCGCGTCGAGCTCGACCGGAAGTCCGGCCATGTGACGGTGCTCGTTCGCGAACGTGATGACAACGACGAAATCGTCCGAGAGTGGGACGACACGCCCGACGGCTTCGGCCGAATCGCCGCGACGACGGCGAGGCAGGTGATCCTCCAGCGGCTGCGCGACGCCGAGGACGATCTGCGCTACGGCGAGTTCTCGGGCAAGGAGGGCGACATCGTCTCCGGCGTCGTCCAGCAGGGACGCGACCCCGACATGGTGATGGTCGACCTCGGCAAGATCGAGGCGGTGCTGCCGATGGCCGAGCGGGTGCCGGGCGAGAAGTACGAGCACGGGCTGCGCATGCGGTGCCTGGTCGTGACGGTGCGCAAGGGGCCTAAGGGCCCGCAGGTGATGGTCTCGCGGTCGCACCCCAACCTGGTCAAGAAGCTCTTCGCGCTCGAGGTGCCGGAGATCGCGTCGGGGCAGGTCGAGATCGCGGGCATCGCCCGCGAGGCGGGGCATCGCTCGAAGGTCGCGGTCCGGTCGATGACCTCGGCGATCAACGCGAAGGGCGCGTGCATCGGCCCGATGGGCCAGCGAGTTCGCAACGTGATGACCGAGCTGCATGGCGAGAAGATCGACATCGTCGACTGGTCCGAGGATCCCGGCGAGATGATCGCGCACGCCTTGTCGCCGGCGCAGGTCACGGCGGTCGAGATCGTCGATCCGGTGGCGAAGGCTGCGCGGGTGATCGTCCCCGACTACCAGCTGTCGCTGGCGATCGGCAAAGAGGGGCAGAACGCGCGACTGGCGGCGCGGATGACGGGGTGGCGGATTGATATTCGGGCGGATACGGAGGCGGACGCGCCGACAGAGCGTGTAGAGGGCGAAGGGCCGACAGAGCGTGTCGAGGCGGACGCGCTGATAGAGGACACGGAGCTGCCGGCAGCGGACGTCGAGGCGGAAGCAGTCGCACCGGATACCGAGCCGGATGATGGGACGTCGATTCCCGCATCGGCTTCGACAGCGGACATTGCGGATAATTCGGAGGAGAGTGCCGCCGCAGACCAGGCGACATGACCATAGGCTCGGAGGCGTTAGACTGGGCGCCGATGAGCCGAACGACTCCGGTGCGCACCTGTGTGGGCTGCCGGAAGCGGGAGGCGAAGTCCGACCTCCTGCGCGTGGTCGGCGACGCATCGGCCCCCGAGGGCCCCGCGGTTGCCGTCGACACGCAGGCGAGGAGATCAGGACGAGGCGCATATCTGCACCTCAGCCTGGACTGTCTAGATCAAGCCGAGCGCCGCCGAGCGCTCCCGCGGGCCCTCCGGTCCAGCGGGACGCTCGATACATCTGCGCTGCGGGCATGGATCTCGGCACGTGGCAGAGGCCCTGACGAGGCCCCCGCCGCACCAAGCACGACCAAGTGATCGGCGCCCCGCCGAGCACGTCCGATGAGAGGGTCGCCGCCTGCGGCCCCTCGACCAGAAAGTGGAGCAGCGGCTCATGACATCTCGATGAGATTCATCCGATGACTACGCCCATCACTTAACGGTCCAGGCCCTTCTCGGTCCCGGACCGCCCGAGAAGGAGAAACGTGGCTAAAGCCAGAGTCCATGAACTCGCCAAAGAGTTCGGAGTGACGAGCAAGGAAGTCCTTGCCGCGCTCACTGATCTGGGGGAGTACGTCAAGTCTCCCTCGTCCACCGTCGAAGCCCCGGTCGTTCGCCGCCTGACCGAAGAGCGCGGCGACGCGTGGAAGGCGGCCGCCGAGGCGAAGGCGGCGAAGAAGGCAGCCAAGAAGGCGCCCGCCAAGAAGGCTGCGGCTGAGCCGGCCGCACCCGAGGTCCCGACGCCGGCCGACGCGGCCCCGCGGCCCGCGGCAGCGAAGGTAGAGGCGGCCCCCGCCGAAGTCGACGAGCCGGTTGCGCCGGTTGTCGAGTCGGAGCCGGCGGCGCCCGAGCTGACGGCCGAGGAACTCGCCGCCGCCGAGTCGGCGCGCACAGCCAAGGCAGCCGGGCCGCGTCCCGGCAACAACCCATTCTCGTCGACCCAGGGCATGCAGCGGTCGGCCAGGCCCGGCCCCGGATCGATGGCGCCGCGCTCGCCCGCCGCGCACGACGGTCGCAGCGAGCCCGGTCGCTCCGCACGTCCCGGCGGCGTGCCGGGCGTTCCCCGACCCAACCCAGGCATGATGCCGAAGCAGTCTGCAGGCCCCGGCGGTCCCGGTGCCTCTGGCGGCCCTGGCAGCCGTGGCCCGCGCACGGGTGGCGCACCCGGACGCGGTCCAGGCGGACCGGGCGCCGGACGCGGCGCACCCGCGCGCACCGGCGGCGGCGGTCGTGGCTATGCCGGTTCTCCGGGCGGCGGCGCGCCAAGCGGCGGAATGCCGTCTGGCGGCGGCAGGCCTGGTGGCGGCAACCGCGGCAGTCGCGGCTCGACCCAGGGAGCCTTCGGGCGTCCCGTCGGTCCGTCGCGTCGCGGTCGCAAGTCGAAGCGCGCGCGTCGTCAAGAGTTCGAGCAGATGCAGGCGCCGGTCACCGGCGGCGTGCGGGTCCGCAAGGGCGACGGCGAGACCGTTCGGCTCTCGCGCGGCGCCTCGCTGACCGATTTCGCCGACAAGGTCGGCGTCGACGCGGCATCGCTCGTCCAGGTGCTGTTCGCCTTGGGCGAGATGGTCACGGCGACTCAGTCGGTCAACGACGAGACGCTGCAGATCCTTGGCGCCGAGCTCAACTACAACATCGAGGTCGTGTCTCCGGAGGACGAAGACAAGGAACTGCTCGACTCGTTCAACCTCGAGTTCGGCGAGGACGAAGGCGACGAAGACGCGCTCGTCGCTCGACCTCCGGTGGTCACAGTCATGGGTCACGTCGACCACGGCAAGACCAAGCTCCTCGACGCCATCCGCGACGCCAACGTCGCCGGCAAGGAGGCAGGCGGCATCACTCAGCACATCGGCGCCTACCAGGTGACGACGGATGTCGACGGCAAAGAGCGCGCGATCACCTTCATCGACACCCCGGGCCACGAGGCGTTCACCGCCATGCGTGCCCGCGGCGCCCAGGCGACCGACATCGCGATCCTTGTGGTGGCGGCCGACGACGGCGTGATGCCCCAGACGATCGAGGCTCTCAACCACGCGCAGGCAGCGAGCGTGCCGATCGTGGTTGCGGTCAACAAGGTCGACCGTCCAGAGGCGGACCCGACGAAGGTGCGCGGACAGCTCACCGAGTACGGCCTCGTCCCCGAGGAGTACGGCGGCGACACGATGTTCGTCGACGTCTCGGCGCGCGAGAACCTCAACATCGACAAGCTGCTCGAGGCGATCGTCCTGACCGCCGATGCGGCTCTCGACCTGCGGGCCAACCCCGAGCAGGACGCGCAGGGCCTCGTCATCGAGGCTCACCTCGACCGCGGTCGCGGCCCCGTTGCGACGGTGCTCGTCCAGCGCGGCACGCTTGCGGTCGGCGACTCGATCGTCGCCGGACCGGCTTACGGCCGGGTGCGGGCAATGCTCGACGAGCACGGCGAGTCGGTCAACGAGGCGCAGCCCAGCCGTCCGGTGATGGTTCTCGGCCTCACCGCGGTGCCGGGCGCAGGCGACAACTTCCTGGTCGTCGCCGACGACCGGGTGGCCCGCCAGATCGCCGAGAAGCGCGATGCTCGCGAGCGCGCGGCGCAGCTGGCCCGCAGCACAGGTCGGCGGACGCTCGAGGACTTCCTCTCCAGCATGGAGAAGGGCGAGTCCGAGGAGCTGCTGCTGATCCTCAAGGGCGACGGCTCTGGCTCGGTCGAGGCACTCGAGGACGCGCTCGCCAAGCTCGATGTCGGCGACGACAACGTGCGGCTGCGGGTCATCGATCGCGGCGTCGGAGCGATCACCGAGACCAATGTCATGCTCGCCGCGGCGTCGAATGCCGTGATCATCGGCTTCAACGTTCGGCCGCAGGGCAAGGCCACCGAGGTCGCCGACCGCGAGGGCGTCGACATTCGGTACTACTCGGTGATCTACCAGGCGATCGACGAGATCGAGGCCGCACTCAAGGGCATGCTCAAGCCGGAGTACGAAGAGGCGCAGCTCGGCACGGCGGAGATCCGCGAGGTCTTCCGCTCGTCCCGCATCGGCAACATCGCCGGCTGCATGGTCACGTCGGGCACGATCCGCCGCAACTCCAAGGCGCGGCTCTTGCGCGACGGCACGGTGGTCGCCGACAACCTCGACATCGCATCGCTCCGCCGCGAGAAGGACGACGCGACCGAGGTCCGCGAGGGCTTCGAGTGCGGTTTGACGCTCGGTGGGTACAACGACATCAAGATCGGCGATGTCATCGAGACGTTCGAGATGAGAGAGATCCCCAGGAGCTAAGGCTGCTGAGTCGCCAGTGGCTGGGGTCGTGCTCCGCGCCTGTCGCGGTGTGCGTCCCCAGCGCTCAGCGTGCATTGCCAGCCGTGCCCCGAAGGAGGAGTGATGAGCGCGGGCCGAGTTCGCAGAGTCGCCGATCGAGTCCGCGTGATTGTCGCGGAGATGCTCGAGCGGCGGATCAAGGACGTCCGGCTGGGCTTCGTCACCGTCACCGACGTCCGGGTCACCGGCGACACCCAGCACGCGACGATCTTCTACACGGTGCTCGGCGACGACGAGCAGCGGAAGGCGTCGGGTGCGGCCCTCGAGAGCGCTAAGGGATTGATTCGCTCGGAAGTGGGCAAACAACTCGGCATGCGGCACACCCCGACCCTCGAGTTCATCCTCGATGCGCTCCCAGACTCGGCTGCGCACATCGAGGACTTGCTCGCGAAAGCCCGCAGCAGCGACGCCGAGGTCGCGGCGGCTGCCGCCGGGGCGACGTACGCGGGCGACGCCGACCCGTACAAGCATCCCGACGACGACAACGAAGAAGACGACGAAGACGAAGACGACGAGACTGACGCGCTCGGCGCGCATGCTGATGGCAGCGCCTGACGGGGTTCTGGTCGTCGACAAGCCGGCCGGCTGGACGTCGCACGACGTGGTGGCACGGTGTCGCAAACTCGCCGACACTCGCAAGATCGGTCACGCCGGCACCCTCGACCCGATGGCGACGGGTGTTCTTCTCCTCGGTATCGGGCGCGCGACCCGGCTGCTCGGACATCTTGCCGCGACGTCGAAGGCCTACGACGCGACGATCCGGCTCGGCGAAGCGACGACGACCGACGACGCCGAAGGCGAGCTCCTCAGCTCAGCCGATGCGGCTCCGCTGTCGGACGAGCAGATCAACGACGCGATCGCGCATTTCCGCGGCGAGGTCATGCAGACGCCGTCGTCGGTGTCGGCAATCAAGGTAGACGGCAAGCGGGCCTACGCGCGGGCGCGGGCGGGTGAGGACGTCGTCCTGCGGCCGAGAGCAGTCCGGATCGACGAGTTCACCGTGCTGGCTACTCGACGCGTCGCCAAGACGATCGACGTCGACGTGCGGGTTCAGTGCTCAACCGGCACGTACATCCGCGCCCTCGCACGCGACGTCGGCGCCATGCTCGGCGTCGGCGGGCACTTGACCGCGCTTCGGCGCACCCGGGTCGGCGCCTTCGGGATCGACCGTGCGCACAGCCTCGACGAGCTCAGTGCGGCGGAGACCGATGATCTGCCGGTGCTCGCGCTCCGAGACGTCGCGGGTGCGACGTTCGAGGTGGTCATCGTCAGCGAAGAAGAGGTGCCGGCCGTGCGAAGCGGGCGACCGCTCCAGCGCGACCTCGGCGATGCCTCGCCCGCGGCCGTCTTCACGCCCGACGGCGAGTTCCTGGCCCTCTACGAGGCGCACGGCCCGGTCGCCAAACCGGTTGCCGTCTTCGCTCCTGCCTGACCGCGAGCGAGGTCAGGCGTCGAGGTCGCTGGCGACGAGATCGGCGATTGTCTTGCAGGCCTCCTCGTCGTCGGACGAGACGATCACCTCGTCGCCCATGGAGGCGCCGAGAGTCATGATCATCAGGGCCGACTCGGCGTCGACCTCCATGCCGCCCGGCACCGCCAAGGCGACGTCAGCGTCGAGCTCGCCGGCCCTTTCGGAGATGATCGCGGCGGGTCGCGCGTGGAGGCCGACCGACGAGCCGACCTTGACCGTGATGCTTGCCATCTGGATTCCTTTCAGGGGTGGTTGTCGCTCAGGCCCGCTGAGGCCCGCTCAGGCCCGCTCAGGCCCGCTCAGGCATTGACGAGGGCCGGTTCCTCGATGGTCGAGGTTGCGCGGTCGTAACCCTTCAGTCCGACGACCAGCGCTGCGGCGACGACCGTGCCCGCGACAAGGGCAATGAGGAACGACAGCTTGTTGTCGACGGCGAACAGCACGAAGATCCCGCCGTGCGGCGCGTGCAGTCCGACGTGCATCAGCTCAGCCAGGCCGCCCGCCACAGCGCCGCCGACCATGACAGCCGGGATGACCCGGAACGGGTCCGCGGCCGCGAACGGGATCGCGCCCTCCGAGATGAACGAGGCACCGAGCAGCCAGGCTGCCCGCCCGTTCTCGAGCTCTGGTTCGGTGAACAGGCCCGGACGGATCGTGGCCGCGAGGGCCAGCGCGAGCGGCGGGACCATCCCGCTGATCATGACGGCGGCCATGATGCGGAAGCTGGCGGTCGACTGGTCGGCCAGGCCGGCAGTCGCGAAGAGGTAAGCCGCCTTGTTCACCGGGCCGCCGAGGTCGAAGCACATCATCAGACCGAGCACGACGCCGAGCAGGACAGCGGAGCTTCCGCTCATGCTGTTGAGTCCGTCCGTCAGCTGCGTGGTGATCCAGCTGAGCGGCTTCGCGAGCACGACGTACATCAGCAGGCCCACGCTCATGCAGGTGAACAGCGGGATGATGACAACTGGCATGAGGCCGCGCACGAACGGGGGCACCTTCAAACCCGCGAGATACAGAGCGACGACGCCTGCGAGCAGTCCACCGATGATTCCGCCGATGAAGCCCGCGTTCGTGAGGACGGCGACGGAGCCGGCGACGAAGCCGGGAGCGATGCCGGGCCGGTCTGCGATCGCGAACGCGATGTAGCCGGCGAGCGCCGGAATGAGGAACGCGAATGCCAGGCCGCCGATCTTGAACATCACAGCGCCGAGGTACAGCAGCAACCCGCTGTGGAGGAGCGCGTGCGAGCTCAGGTCGCCCGGCGGAAGGCTGGTCAGCTTGTAGTTCGCGAGGACGTACTCGCCGAGGTTCCCGCCAGTGAAGTCATGCGCGGTGTATGTCAGCGCGAGCTCGTAGCCGCCGAGCAGGAAGCCGAGCGCGATGAGCAGGCCACCAGCCGCCACGAACGGGATCATGTAGCTCACTCCCGTGAGAAGGGCGGTGCGGAGACGGGTCCCGAGACCTCCGGCCGTCGCGCTTCGCCCGCCGCCGCTCGCGCCCGAGCCGGTCCCCGCAGCGACGCGCGGCGCGTTGGGGTCACTGGCGGCGGCGACCGCCTGCGTGACCAGCTCGTCGGCGTTGTGGATGCCGCGCTGGACGCCGGTCTTGATCTCGGGCAGGCCCGCGAAACGAGCCTGGTCCCGCACACCGACGTCGGTCGCGAAGATCGCGGCGCTCGCCGACCGGATCACCTCTGGGTCGATGGTCTCGGCGCCGACCGATCCCTGCGGCTCGACGACGACGTTCACGCCGGCCTTCTCGCCGGCCTTCGCGAGAGCCTCGGCGGCCATGTAGGTGTGGGCGATCCCGGTCGGGCACGACGTGACCGCGACGATCGTCATCAAGGCTGCGGGAGCGTCAGGAGACGCGGCCTGCGCCGAAGTAGCCACAGCGGCGGACGCCGCCTCGGGTGGCGCAGCCTCGTCGAGCTGGACGACCGCCGAGACCAGCTGAACGACTTCGCCGGTCGTCCTCGCCGCGCGCAGCGAGGCTGTGAAGTCTGGGCGGATCAGCGCTCGGGCGAGCTTGGTGAGCAACCGGAGGTGCTCTTGGTCGCCGGATGCGGGGGCCGCGATCATGAAGACGAGGTCGGCCGGTCCGTCCTTGGCGCCGAAGTCGATTGGCGGCTTGAGCCGGGCGAAGGCGAGGGTCGCCTCGCTGACGTGCTCGGAGCGGCAGTGCGGGATGGCGAGACCGCCCGGCATGCCCGTCGGCGCCTTGGCCTCACGCGCGAAGGCGTCTTCTGCCAGGCCCGCGGCGTTGGAGCTACGGCCGGCGCTGGCGACTACCTGCGCGAGCGAGGTGATGACGGCGGTCTTGTCGCCGCCTAGCTGGGCGTCGAGGACGACGAGGTCAGAGTTGATGAGTTCGGGCACGATGAATCAGTTCCTCGAAGAAGGCGCTCAGAGCGCGCTGAATTCGGTGACGACGACGCCGTCCCGATTGAGATCTGACTCACGAGGCATGGTCGAGCCAGGCAGAGATGCTGCAGCCGCGCCATACGCGACAGCGTCCCGCAGCCGTTCAGGGGCCGCGATCGATCGAAGATCGGCCAGCAGGTAGCCGGCGAGGCTGGCGTCGCCGGCCCCGACGGTGCTTCGCACGGCGACCGCGGGAGGGGTCGCGCGCCAGATGCCGTCGACGGTGACAAGCAGGGCGCCGTTCGCCCCGAGGGTCAGCAGCACGGCTCCGACCCCGCTGTCGACGAGGGCTCGCGCGGCCTTGGCCGCTGCGGCCGGATCCGCCTCGAGCGCGTCGCCGTCATCGCCGGTCAACGAAGCGAGCTCCTCGGCGTTGGGCTTGAGCAGGTCGGGCTGGTGGGGGTTGCCGGCGAGGACGGCGGCGAGGGCGTCTCCGGAGGTGTCGACGGCGACGCGGCGACCGGCGTCTTGAAGCTGTGCGAGAACCTCCGAATACCAGCCGGTCGGCGTGCCCGGCGGCAGCGAGCCGGAGAGGACGACCCAGTCGAGCTCGTGGGAGCGCTCGAGCAGTCTGTCCTTCACGGCGGCGAGCACCAGCGGGTTGAGCTCGTGACCGGGATCGTTGAACTTCGTCGTCGTGCCGTCAGGCTCCACCACGGTGATGTTGACGCGCGACGGACGTCCGATCGGGACGTTGACCGGATGGACCCCGGCCTCGACGAGTCCTTTGACGAGGAGGTCGTCGTCGTCGGCCGGCAGCACGGCCACTGCCGGCACACCGGCGTGCGCGACGGCTCGGGCGACGTTGACTCCCTTGCCGCCCGCCTCGTCGCCGACCGACGTGGCTCGGAAGACGCCGCCACGCTCAATGCTCGCGTCGAGCTGCATCGTTTTGTCGACGGATGGGTTCGCCGTCAGGGTCACGATCATGCGATCACGACGTCGATGTCGAGCGCCTCGAGAGCCTGCGCGGTGGCGTCGGGAACGCCGTCGTCGGTCACGACTGCGTCGATCTGCTCGAGACGCCCGAACCGGACCATGCTCTCGATGCCGAACTTCGTGGAGTCGGCGAGGACGACGACTCGCCGGCCGGCCTCGATCATCGCGGACTTGACGGCGGCCTCGTCGTGGTTGGGGGTCAGGAGGCCGTGGTCGAGGCTGAATGCGTTGACGCCGATGAACGACACGTCGACGCGGAGATCGCGAAGGGCGCCCAGCGCCGCGGCGCCGACGCTCACCTGGCTGACCGGGCGCACCCGGCCGCCGAGAATGTGCAGTTCGAGCTGAGACGGCCCAGCGGTGTGGGCGGTGACGATCGCTGCGATCGGCGCAGCATTCGTGATGACCGTCAGGGCTCGGTCGGAGGGGAGGAGCGCCGCGAGCCGGCCGGTTGTCGTTCCGCCGTCGAGGATGACGCTGCCGCCAGAGCGGGGGAGCAGGTCGAGCGCGGCCCGTGCGATGCGGTCCTTCTGCTCAGCGGCCGTGACGTCGCGCTCCGCGACCGCCGGCTCGAGCATCGTCAGCGACTGCGCCGGCACGGCTCCGCCGTGGACGCGGTGGATTACTCCCTGGCGCTCGAGCACGGCGAGATCGCGACGGACCGTCTCGGTGGTCACGCCGAATGCCTCGGCGGCCTCGCTGACGCTGACGCGCCTGTCTCGTGTCACGAGATCGGCGATAGCGTGCTGGCGTTCTTCGGCGTACAACGGGGTCAGCTCCTGTCGGTGCTTGTGGCGACGACCCTGAGGCTGTGCGCCGTGATGTTGTATTAGTTGGTTTTACTTGAGAGTGTATTGACATGTCAAGCCCGTGTGCGTGAGAATTTCGGTATGCCGCGACGACACGCTGGCAAGAGCACATCGAAACCAACACAAAGCCACATAACGCTATTCGTCGACCGAGGGAGACTCATGACCGAGGCTGGATCGACATCGACCACACCGGCCGACGTCGGCGGACGCGGCGCGGAGCGGGTGCGCCGAGGCACGCCGGTCGTCCCCGGGATCGCTGTCGGCCCCGTCATCCGACCGACCGCCACGGTCGACATCAGCGGAGCCGCGTCGATCGTGGCAGGAGCGCCCGACCAGGAATCTGAGCGGTTCGCCGCCGCCGTCGGCGTCGTCGCCGGCCGGTTGCAGGACCGGTCGCAGGAGGCTCATGGAGTCGCCGCGGAGGTGCTCACCGCCCAGGTCGGACTGGTCACCGACAAAGGACTTCGGAAGGCAGTCGACAAGTCCATCGCGGCCGGCTCGTCGGCTGAGGCGTCCGTGGTCGCGGCGGTCGATCAGTTCGCGGCGATGTTCGAACAGGTCGGCGGGCTGATGGCCGAGCGGGTCACCGACCTACGCGATCTCGGCGGGCGCGTGTATGCCGAGCTTCAGGGACTGCCCGAGCCGGGCATCCCGCGTCCCGACGTGCCGTCGGTCCTCATCGCCGAAGACCTTGCACCCGCCGACACCAGCGGGCTCGACCCGTCGCTCGTCATCGCGCTCGCGACGAGCCTCGGCGGGCCGACGAGCCACACGGCGATCATCGCGCGCCAGCTCGGCATCCCCTGTGTCGTGGCCGCGCCCGTCGACGACATCCCTGTCGGCGCCGTGGTGCTGGTCAACGGCGGCAACGGCGAGGTCGTCGTCGACCCTGACCTCGACGCTGCTGCGAAACTCATCGAGATCGATGCGACGACAAGGTCGGCGGCAGCGTCCTGGCAGGGTCCGGGCGCGACGTCAGACGGCGCCGCGATCGCGATCTTGGCGAACGTGCAAGACGGACCGTCCGCGCGTAAGGCGGCCGAGACTCCCTGCGAGGGCGTCGGCCTGTTCCGCAGTGAGCTCGCCTTTCTCGGGCGCGACACCGAGCCGACCGTCGACGAGCAGGCAGCCGAGTATGCCGCGGTGTTCGCGGCGTTCGGCGAGCGCAAGGTTGTGATCCGCACGCTCGACGCGGGCTCCGACAAGCCGATGAAGTTCGCCACGCTGCCAGACGAGCCCAATCCGGCCCTCGGGGTGCGTGGACTCCGGCTGTCGTGGGGCAACCCCGGCCTGCTGACCCGCCAGCTCGATGCCATCGCCGCGGGCGCTGAGTCAACCGGCACCGAGCCGTGGGTGATGGCGCCGATGGTCGCCACCGCGCAAGAGGCGGCGGACTTCGCGGGTCAGGTTCGCGAGCGTGGCCTGACCCCCGGCGTGATGATCGAGGTACCGGCTGCGGCGCTGCTCGCCGAGCGGCTGCTCGAGCACGTCGAGTTCCTGTCGATTGGTACCAACGACTTGTCGCAGTACACGATGGCGGCCGACCGGCTGTCTGGCGAGCTCGCTGGGCTGACCGACTCGTGGCAGCCGGCAGTCCTGCAGCTGATCGCAATGACGGCGGCCGCGGGCAAGGCGGCCGGCAAGCCAGTCGGCGTATGCGGCGAGGCCGCAGCAGACCCCCTGCTCGCCTGCGTCCTCTTCGGCCTCGGCATCACCTCGCTGTCGATGGCGACCTCGGCGATCGGTCAGGTCGGCGCATCGATATCGGCTGCGACCAGCGACGCCTGCCGGGCGGCGGCCGCCGCCGCCCTCGCAGCGAGCGATCCGGCTGCCGCGCGAACGAGCGCCGCGGCCGCGCTCGACCGCTGAGCAATCGCTAGTAAGGCCTGGGCGCGGTCGTGGGAGAGTGTCTGGCGGCAGGTGTCCGCCTCAGGCACACCGCCCCCGCAAACCGCCCAAGCACACCGCCCCCAGGCACGCAGAGGAGTTCCGGCCCGTGAAGGTGTGGCGCGACGTCGCCGAGGTCTCGGCTGACGACAAGCCGTCGGTCGCGACCGTCGGCAACTTCGACGGAGTTCACCGCGGCCACCGCCATGTCGTCGCCCAGGCTCGCGAGCTGGCCGACCGGCTCGGCGGGCTTCCGGTCGTCGCCGTGACATTCGACCCGCATCCGATGACGGTGATCCGGCCGGACCTCGCGCCGCTGGCGCTGGCGACGCTCGACCAGCGCGTCTCGCTGCTGGGCCTGGCCGGCGCTGACGCCGTTCTCGTGGTCACCTTCGACGAGGCGCTCGCGCAGACCTCGCCCGAGGACTTTGTCCGCGACATCCTCCTCGACGGCGTCGGTGCCGCCGGCGTCGTCGTCGGCGAGAACTTCCGATTCGGACACCGCGCGGCCGGAGACGTCGACCTGCTGCGCCTCCTCGCTGCCGAGCGCGGCGCCGAGGTGGTCGGCCTCCCGCTCGACGGCGCCCACGGAGAGACATGGTCGTCGTCGTACATCCGATCGGCGTTGGCCGAGGGCGACGTCGAGGCGGCGGCCGAGGCTCTGGGGCGGCCGTACAGCGTGTCGGGCGTCGTCCAGCGCGGTGAGCAGCGTGGTCGCGAGCTCGGATTTCCGACGGCGAATGTCCCGGTGAGCGCGACGTCGACGGCTGTCCCGGCCGACGGCGTCTACGCGGGTCGGCTACGCCGGCTCGACCGCGACGTCGACGTCTGGCTGCCAGCGGCGATCTCGGTCGGCACCAACCCGACATTCGACGGCACTCAGCGCACGGTCGAGTCGTATGTCCTCGACCGCGACGACCTCGAGCTGTACGACGTTGCCGTCGAGGTCGCGTTCGCCGAGCGGCTGCGCGGCATGGAGCGGTTCGACTCGATCGACGCCCTGATCACGCAGATGCGCGACGACGTCGATCGCGCTCGCGCACTGCTGGTCGGTCCGTCCTGGGGGTCGACCTCTTGATCGACGCCGCGACCGGCGGCCGTTGATGACGGACCAGGAGAGGGTCGAGACTGTCGCCGCCACCGAAGAGTGGTTTCACCGCCACGGGCTCCCGTACTTCGTCACCGCCAACGAGCGACGAGTCTCGGCCGCGCTTCGCCGTCGGCGGGTGCTTCCATTCCTCATTGCGTGGGCCGTGGTCTCGGCGGGTGTTGGGGTCTTCGCGGGCATCGAATGGGGCGACGTTTCGAATGCGATCGCAGTCGGCGCGGTCGTGTTGGGACTCGGCGTCCTCGCATACGCCGTCGCCTATCTCCATTTCCGGGCGATCATGTCGTGGGCGATCTCCCAGACGTTCGGCAGCCTGAGTTGGCTGTTCCCGCTCATCACCCGCGCGCTGCCGCTGCTGTTGCTCTTCATGACCTTCCTGTTCATCAACACCGAGGTCTGGCAGGTCACGAGCGCGCTCGACCGCGGCTACCTCTGGCTCTCGGTGATGATGTTCGCGGGCATCGCCATCGCATTCCTGCTGGTGCGGCTGCCCGAGGAGGTGCGCGAGGTGAGCGATCGCGCGAGGGGTGATGAGCTGGTGGCCATCTGCGCAGGCACGCCGGTCGAGTCGGCGGCCGGAGAGGTCGCCGGCGCCCTCGACGACGCGACGACCGGCGACGATGCCGAGATGTCGCGGCTGCGCCGGGTCAACCTGATCCTCGTGCTGCTGTTCGCCCAGGCCCTGCAGGTGCTGTTGCTGTCGCTGTCGGTCTTCGCGTTCTTCATCGTGTTCGGCCTGGTCGCGATCAAGGACTCGGTCGTGCGCACCTGGCTCGGAGACCAGTCGGCTCCCCACCCGCTGCCGACCCTCGACTGGCTACCGGTCTCGAACGAGCTGTTTCAGGTCTCGGTGTTCCTCGCCGCGTTCTCCGGGCTCTACTTCACGGTGTACGCCGTCACAGACGAGACATATCGCCGAGAGTTCTTCTCCGACATCGCGCAGGAGCTTGAGACTGCCGTCGGCGTCCAGCGGGTCTATCTCCGTCTGTCGGCTGCCCTCAGGGCCGGAGGCGGGGCGTAGGGCCCCGGACCCCCAGTCGCGCGGCTAGTGATGTGGCTGGCGATGTGACGGAATCGACCAGCGTCCGACCGGACGAGGATCGACGCATTGAATCGGAAAGCGTTCGATCCGAGAAGGGAGCCGGTCATGGCCACGTCGATTGTCATCGAAGAAGAGTCGGGAACCGGCAGCGGACTCTCCCAGGAGCACAACGGCTACTACGCGGGCGACTTCTCCACCGGCAGCCGTCCGGCGCTCTCCACTGGTGTCGATTCCCGGTGGATTGCGTACAACGTGCGGATGCTGCCCGCGCCTGCGCTGCCCCGGTAGAGCACGGGCTGCGGGACACGGCGCGGATGCTGCCCACTGCGCGATTGGGAGGTCACAGGTACCCGCTGGTACCCTGAAAAACGCCGTTTGATCGGCCGCGGATTGATAGTGCCCGGGTGAACCGGCCCCGGCGCGCCGCGCAACGGAAAACCCCCGAAGGGAGATCGAGTGCCACTCGACGCTGCGACCAAGAAGACGATCATCGCCGACTACGCGACCGTTGAAGGCGACACAGGCTCGCCCGAAGTACAGGTTGCGCTGCTCACCCGGCGCATCGCCGACTTGACCGGCCATCTCAAAGACCACAAGCACGACCACCACAGCCGCCGCGGCCTGCTTCTCCTTGTGGGCCAGCGCCGCCGCCTGCTGAACTACCTCCAACACACCGACATCAGCCGCTACCGCAGCCTCATCGAGCGGCTCGGCCTTCGGCGTTGACATCTGGAGCGGTCGCCCATCCGGGCTGCCGCTCCTTTCCGCATTTCTGGGCAAATCAGGCGTGGATTCCCTCCGCACTGCCCCCCGTCTTAATGCGTCATCGAATGTCTAATTGAATAGAGTCCACACAACGTGCCGACCCGCATGGGTCGGCGACCACTAGTGACGTCAGCGCTGACGCCGACTCAGAGGTGCCGGTCCTCGGTAGTGGTCTTCGGGACCGCCGCGACATACGTCGCGGCGACAGCAACACAGAAACGACAAGTAGCACCTAGCCCCGCGGACCTCGATCGAAGACCGGCCTCGGCACAGTCACGACGATGACGGACCCGGCGAACCGCCTGGTCCGAGCCGCAGTCGAGGCGTGGGACGCAGACAGCCGGAGAACCGGCGCCGTCGCATCCCGTGCAGCGGTGCGAAGCGCGACGTCACGCGCAGAGAAAGGAATCCCATGTCGGGATCCGAACCGCAGTCCGTCGAGACAGTCATCGACAATGGCGTCCACGGCAAGCGAACCATCCGTTTTGAGACCGGGCAGTTGGCCCGGCAGGCCGCAGGCGCGGCCGTCGCCTACCTCGACGAGGAGACGATGCTGCTGTCGGCCACGACGGCTGGCAAGCACCCCAAGGAGCATTTCGACTTCTTCCCGCTCACGGTCGACGTCGAGGAGCGCATGTACGCCGCCGGGCGCATCCCCGGCTCGTTCTTCCGTCGTGAGGGACGTCCCAGCGAGGACGCCATCCTCACCTGCCGGCTGATCGACCGGCCGCTTCGGCCGTCGTTCGTCTCCGGCCTCCGCAACGAAGTCCAGGTCGTCATCACCGTCATGGCCCTCCACCCCGACCACGCCTACGACGTGCTCGCGATCAACGCGGCGTCGCTGTCGACGCAGTTGTCCGGGCTGCCGTTCAGCGGCCCGATCGGCGGCGTCCGCGTCGCTCTCATCGACGCGCAGTGGGTTGCGTTCCCCACGCACTCGCAGCTCGAGGACGCCGTGTTCGACATGGTCGTCGCCGGCCGGGTGACCGAGACCGGCGAGGTCGCGATCATGATGGTCGAGGCCGAGTCCACCGATGCGACCTGGGAGAAGGTTCGGGCCGGCGTTCAGTCGCCGACCGAGGACGTCGTGGCCCAGGGCCTCGAAGAGTCGAAGAAGTTCATCGCTCAGTTGGTCGAGGCGCAGGCCGAGCTCGCCCGGGTGGCCGCCAAGCCAGTCGTCGAGTTCCCGCGCTTCCTCGACTACCAGGACGACGTGTTCGAGGCGGTCGAGTCGGGTGTCTCCGGCGAGCTCGCCCAGGCCCTGACGATCGGCGACAAACTCGAGCGTGAGAGCCGGCTCGACGAGATCAAGGAGTCGCTCCTCGAGAAGCTCGTCGAGCAGTTCGAGGGTCGCGAGAAGGAGCTCGGCGCAGCGTTCCGCTCGCTGACCAAGAAGCTCGTTCGCGAGCGAGTCCTGCGCGACCAGGTCCGCATCGACGGCCGCGGCCTTACTGACATCCGCACGCTCAGTGCCGAGGTCGGCGTCGTTCCGCGGGTGCACGGCTCTGCGCTCTTCGAGCGCGGGGAGACGCAGATCCTCGGAATCACGACGCTCAACATGCTGTCGCTCGAGCAGAAGCTCGACACGCTTTCGCCCGAGACCAGCCGTCGCTACATGCACAACTACAACTTCCCTCCGTACTCGACCGGCGAGACCGGCCGGGTCGGCTCACCGAAGCGGCGCGAGATCGGCCACGGGGCGCTGGCCGGCCGCGCGCTGATGCCGGTGCTGCCGCCGCGCGAGGAGTTCCCGTACGCCATCCGTCAGGTCTCGGAGGCGCTGAGCTCGAACGGGTCGACCTCCATGGGCTCGGTCTGTGCGTCGACGATGGCGCTGCTCAACGCCGGTGTGCCGCTGCGCGCGCCGGTCGGCGGTATCGCGATGGGCCTCATCACCGGCGAGGTCGACGGCGAGCAGAAGTTCGTCACACTGACTGACATCCTCGGCGCCGAGGACGCGTTTGGCGACATGGACTTCAAGGTCGCCGGCACCCGCGAGTTCGTCACAGCTCTGCAGCTCGACACCAAGCTCGACGGCATCCCCGCCTCGGTGCTCGCGTCGGCCCTGCAGCAGGCTCGCGACGCCCGCATGACGATCCTCGACGTGATGGCCGAGGCCATCGACAGCCCGGACGAGATGGCGCCGACGGCGCCGCGGATCCTCACGATGAAGGTGCCGGTCGACAAGATCGGCGAGGTCATCGGCCCGAAGGGCAAGGTCATCAACCAGATCCAGGACGACACCGGCGCCCAGATCTCGATCGAGGACGACGGCACCATCTACGTCGGTGCCGACAACGGCTCCGCCGCCGAGGCGGCGCGGACCATGATCAACGCGATCGCCAACCCGCAGATGCCGGAGATCGGCGAGCGGTACCTCGGCACCGTCGTCAAGACGACGGCGTTCGGCG
Source organism: Nocardioidaceae bacterium (assembly GCA_035473375.1). GTDB lineage: Bacteria > Actinomycetota > Actinomycetes > Propionibacteriales > Nocardioidaceae > DATIOH01. Next base: position 23,921 of record DATIOH010000108.1, read on the forward strand.
CGTTCATCTCGCTGCTCCCCGGCAAGGACGGCCTGTTGCACATCAGCAAGCTGCGCGCGCTCGCGGGCGGCAAGCGGGTCGAGAATGTCGAGGACGTCGTGTCGGTCGGACAGAAGATCCAGGTCGAGATCGGCGAGATCGACGATCGCGGCAAGCTGTCGTTGGTCCCCGTCGTCGAGGAGTCTGAGACGGCTTCCGCCGACGCCTGACGTGGCATACCTGCCCGCAGCCGAGCAGCCGCTCGGCACCACTCGGACGCTGCTGACTGAGCAGTCCGACGGATCCGCTCCCGGCCACGTGTCGGCGCGGATCCGTCGGACTGTGCTCCCGGGCGGCCTGCGCATCATCACCGAGGAGATGCCGGGCGCACGCTCGGCTTCGATCGGAATCTGGACGGCAGTCGGCTCGCGCGACGAGTCGCCCTCGCTCGCTGGCGCGACGCACTTCCTCGAGCATCTGCTGTTCAAAGGCACCGACCGTCGCTCGGCGCTCGACATCTCGGCCGAGATCGACGCGGTGGGCGGCGAGCTCAACGCGTTCACGGGCAAGGAGTACACGTGCTACCACGCACGAGTGCTCGACGAGGATCTGCCGCTGGCGATCGACGTGCTGTGCGACATGGTCACGTCGTCGCTGATACCCGACCTCGAGGTCGACAGCGAACGCAGCGTGATCCTCGAAGAAATCGCGATGCACGACGACGACCCCGACGACGTCGTCCACGACGCGTTTGTGTCGGCGCTCTATGGCGACACTCCGCTCGGTCGACCGATCACCGGCTCGATCGACTCGATCAACACGCTCTCACGCCGTCAACTCTTCGGGCACTATCGCCGTCGCTACTCCGCCGACCAGCTCGTGGTCGCGGCTGCGGGTCAGCTCGACCACGCTGACGTCGTCCGGCAGGTGCGCCGAGCATTCCAGAGCGCGGGTGCTCTCGGCCACGCTGAGAGACGTCCGGTCGACATCCGCTCCGGCGGTCGCCGCGCGCGAACCCACGCGACCACTCAGCTGATCGAGCGGCCGACCGAGCTCGCCAGCTTCGTGCTCGGCGTGCCGGCCTACACCCGCGACGATCCGCGCCGGTTCGCTCTCGGTGTCCTCAATGCGGCGATCGGCGGAGGCACGTCGAGTCGGCTGTTCCAGGAAGTCCGCGAGCGTCGAGGGCTCGCCTACACGATCTACTCGTTCATCAGCCAGTTCGTCGACGGTGGCTACTTCGCCGTCGCGGGCGGTGCGATGCCGAACCGCCTGTCGGACGTGTTGGCGATCTGCCGTGACGAGCTCGCGAAGGTCGCCGCGTCGGGCATCACGATCGACGAGCTCCAGCGGGGCAAGGGCCAGCTGCGCGGGGGACTCGTCCTCGGCCTCGAAGACTCGGGCGCGCGGATGACCCGGATCGGGAAGTCCGAGATCGTCCCCGGCGGCCTCCGGTCGATCAACCAGACCCTCGCGGCCGTCGACGCGGTGACAGTCGACGAGGTGCACGCCGTGGCTCAAGACGTGCTCAACGCGGCCGCAACCCTTGCGGTCATCGGACCTGCCAAGGCGCTCTCGCGTCTGTCGTAGGCACTAGGGTTCGACGGTGATCAAGGTCGGCGTCCTGGGGGCGAGCGGGAGGATGGGCTCCGAGGCCGGTGCGGCGATCGAGGCTGCCGACGACCTCGAACTCGTCGCTCGGATCGGCTCCGGCGACAGCCGCGACGCGCTCGCGATCGCCGACGTCGCTGTCGACCTCACCCGGCCCGACGCGGTCATGGACAACGTCGAGTGGTGCGTCGCCCACGGCGTGAACGTCGTCGTCGGCACGTCGGGGGTGACATCGCAGCGGCTCGACGCGATCGCGAGCTGGCTCCGTGACGGCGACGCGGGCGTCGGTGTGATCGTGGTGCCGAACTTCTCGATCGGGGCGGTTCTCATGATGCGGTTCGCAGCCGAGGCAGCCCGCTTCTTCGAGTCGGCCGAGATCGTCGAGCTGCACCATCCGAGCAAGGCGGACGCGCCGTCGGGCACGGCTCGGCGCACCGCTGAGCTGATCGCGAGCGCACGCGCCCAGGCAGGGCTAGGCACGATGCCGGATGCAACCTCCGACCAGCTCGATGGAGCGCGCGGCGCGGACGTCGACGGAGTCCGCGTGCACAGCGTTCGGCTGCGCGGCTTGGTCGCCCATCAGGAGGTTCTGCTCGGGGCCGCCGGCGAGAGACTCACCCTCCGGCACGACTCTCTTGACCGCGCGTCCTTCATGCCCGGTGTCTTGACGGCGATTCGCTACGTCCGCGACCACCCGGGACTGACCATCGGGCTTGACGACGCGCTCGGCCTCGCCTGACCACCAGCTCTGTGACCCGTGGCGACGCCCATGCTCTCGGCGAGCACGCGGCGCTTCTCAGGGTCGAGGCGGGAGACGGCGACGCATCGACGGCGGGGCTATCGGGGCGTCCCGTCCCCCGATCGTGCGGGTTCCCTCCACCGTTCGGCTGATTTCGCTGTATCCATACAGCGACGACGCGGTCGCAGAACGTAACGTCAAGTGTTTCCTCACCGCCTCCGGAGGCTCTTGTGCGTGTCGGACCCCTCAAGCGGCTTTCGGGCCGTCTCGCCGTCGGCGCACTGCTGATCGGCGTCCTGCCCCTGCTGTCTCCGCCGCCTGCCCTCGCAGCGCCGGCCGCACCGAGCGATCTCAGCCCGGACGGTACGGTGGTCAGCGGCGCTCCAGTGCTCAGCTGGTCGCGCGTCAAGGGAGCGGTCGAGTACGACGTCCAGATTGCGACGTCGCCGGACTTCAGCCCGGCCCTCTACGACGAGACCACCGAGAACAGCCAGGCGACGCCGATCGCCAACCTGCCGACGGGCGGCGACCTCTACTGGCGCGTCCGCGCCGTCAGCTCAAGCCACGTGCGTGGCTCGTGGGGTAATGCATCCTTCGCGCACGAGGTCGACGCCGGGCCTCAGCTTCTGACACCTGCTCCCGGAGCCCAGCTGCAGGAGCCGCAAGACTCTCCGCTGCTCACCTGGGAGCCGGTGAACCGTGCGACGTCGTACACCGTCGAGATCGACACCGACGATCAGTTCATCGACGCGACGACCAAGCCAGTGAAGGGCAACGGCTATACCTTCCCGACCGCGATCGTCCAGCAGACGTACTACTGGCATGTGAAGGCGAACTTCAACGGCGGCCTCAGCAGCGAGTGGTCAGAGGTCCGGACCTTGGAGGTGCTGCCGCTGCCGGCCCCGGACCTCACCTATCCCGACGACTCGTCGACGACGCAGATTCAAGACACCGTGCTCGACTGGGAGCCCGTGGCGGGCGCTGTCGAGTACCAGCTCCAGGTCGACACGGACGACCAGTTCAACGACCCGGTCATCGACGAGGACCGGATCGTGGCGACCCGCTATGCGCCTCCTGCGACGATTGACAACGACCAGTACTGGTGGCGCGTTCGAGCGATCGACGCGGGCGGCACGCGCTCGCCCTGGACCACCTCGCTCAACCAGTTCCAGCGCAGCTGGCCCGACCAGCCCGCATTGGTGTTCCCCGCCGACGGCGAGATCGTCTCCACGCCGCTGTTCTACGAATGGGACGGTGTTCCGCACGCAAGCTCGTACAAGCTCGAGGTTGGTGACGACTCGTCGTTCTCGCCAGGCCACTTCGACACCTGCACCACCACGAACACGACCTACACGCCCGGACGCCTCAGCGGCGACTGCGCGGCGAGCAGCGGCACGACGTACTGGAGGGTGCTCCCGCTCGACGGCCTCGCGACCCCTGCGATCAACGGCGTGTACTCCGAGATCCACTCGTTCACCTACGCTCCTGGGAACGTGACTCAGCTCGGACCGGCCGACGGCTCGACCGTCGACGTCCCGACACTGACCTGGGCGGCATACCCGGCCGCACAGACCTACACTGTGACGCTGAAGAAGACGGACGGCTCGAACGTTGCGACGGTGACCACCGAGTCGACGTCGTGGACTCCGACCGGCAACAGCCGGCTCGACCCGACCGACGCGCCATTCCACTGGACGGTGCGGGCCAACCGCGCCGACGGCTCGGCGACGAGTGTCCCGCTGTTCGGCTTCGACTGGACGTTCAACGTCAACACCGACGTTCCCGACGACGCGGGCATCGATGGACTCACCCCGACGAGCTCGCCGACGACGCACGACGTCCGTCCGCCGACGCTCACCTGGGAACCATGGTTCGACTCGCTCACGAGCACCCCTGCTGCGTATTACCGCGTCTACTACGCCAAGGTGGGCAACCCGAATGTGAGCCAGCTCGGCGGATCGCTGAACTATCCGTACTCGGCTGGATCGGACGACACGGTGGTCGCACCCGGCGACTACTACTGGTTTGCGCGGGCCTTCGACTCGCACGGCGTGCTGCTTGGGACCGGCCCGAACGGCGGCTTCACTATCGACCCGCTGAACACCGTGAGCAGTCGTCGACTCTCGCTGACCGGTGTGGGTCTGCAGAGCACCGACACGACCTGTGCGCGCGACCTGCCGGCCAACCCGGGAACGGGTGACGTCTGCAGCAACCTGCAGCAGACACCGGTGCTGAAGTGGGATCCGGTTCCCGGCGCGGCGTACTACATGATCTACATGGGCCGCGACCGCGAGCTGACCAACATGGTCTACTCACCGACCCTGACGGGACAAAAGACCGTCAACACGATGTGGAACCCGACCGACGAGCTCGCCGACAGCCAGGCTGGAACGGCGTATTACTGGTTCATCCGTCCATGCAACGCGGAGGGCATCTGCGCTGCGGCACCGACCAAGGCCAACAACGCCTTCGACAAACGCTCGAACGCTGTCGGCGGTCTGACCGAGTCCGAGCACGACTCGCCGAGCGCGCTCCCAGCCACCGGCCCGGGCGGTGCCTCGGACCCACCCGAGTTCGCCGACGAGGTCGTTCTCTCGTGGGACGACTACCTGCTGACGAACCAGGCCGGAAACGCCAACGACGTCACGGGACTCGCGGCTCAGGTTGAGGCCAAGTCGTACAAGGTCGAGATCAGCAGCGATCCGAACTTCTCATCCGGCTTCATTCTTCGGTCCGGCCAGATCGACCAGACGACCTACGCTCCCTATCTGACGACGCTGCCCGAAGGCCCGCTCTATTGGCGCGTGCAAGCGATCGACGGCTCCGGCAACTCGTTGCCATGGAGCACGGGTCGCAGCCTGCCGGGCTCCACTGCGGGGATCGAGAAGAAGTCCCCCGTTCCAGTGCTGAACGCTCCGAGCGACGGCCAGTCGGTCAGTGCCTCGCCGGCGTTCAGCTGGGATGCGCTCCCGTATGCCGCCGACTATGACATCCAGGTCGCGCGGAACGGGGACACGACGTTCTCGACGGGCAACATCGCCGCGGCTAGCAATGGCCTGGCGCAGACGACGTTTGTGCCGAACCTCGCCCTGCCGGCTGCGGGCAACCCGTACGTCTGGCGCATCCGTCGCGGTGACGCGGACAACCGCGCTGGCGCGTGGTCGCAGCCGGAGACGTTCACAGTCTCTGCGGAGGCGCCGTCGCAGCTCCTCCCGAACGACAACGCATTCGTGCCTTCGAAGGACGCCTTCTTCACGTGGCTCTCGGTTGACGGCGCCGCGTCGTACCGTTTCGAGCGGCGCACCCAGGGAGCGACGTCGTCGCAGGAGACGAAGACGACGACTGGTCTGTCGTGGGCCTCGCAGAAGCACATCCCGGACGGCAGCTACGAATGGCGCGTGTCGTCGTTCGACGCATCCAACAACCTCATGGGGGCGTCCGCGTGGCGTCCGTTCCGGGTCGACGGGACCGCGCCGACGGTGATCCGGAAGGCGCCGATCGAGATCGGGTTCCCGAATACCGGGATCAAGGTCGACTTCAGCGAGCGCGTGAGCGGCGTGACGTCGTCGTCGCTCAAGATCTTCCTGAAGGGTTCTGCCGCGGCAGTGCCGTCGACCGTGAAATCGGTCAACAACCACAAGTCGGCGACGCTCGACCCCAAGAAGAACCTCAAGGTGGGCAAGACCTACACGATCAAGCTGCTGCCCGGGATCAAGGACGCGGCAGGACATCCGCTCAAGCCGGTGACCTGGACGATCACAATCGAGTCGGCGTAGCACGACGCGCCCTGACGCGGTCGGACTCGGGTCCGACCGCGTCAGAGCGCTGTGTGCAGCCGCACCTGCTTCACCCGGACGGCGCCATCGCCGTCGAGGTCGAGTTCGCGGTGGCCGCCGTCGGCGTCCCAGCCCTGGGCGACGAGGAATGCGCGCAGATCGTCAGCCGACGCGTTCAGCCAGACGGTCGCGCGTTGGAACTTGTCGGCGCGCAGCGTGTCGACGGCGGCGTGGACGAGCCGCGACCCGTGGCCGGAGCCGCGATACTCGGGGTCGACGACCAACTCGACGATCTCGCCGTCGGCGCCGGGGTCTGCGTCGATGTCCTTCGCCGGCGCCGTCGCCACGAAGCCGCGCACGGTGGCACGTTCGAGGGCGACCAGAACGCGCTCGCGAGCCTCGCGTGGCCGGGTGATCGAGCGATGCCACTGCTCCGCGAACGCATCGGCTGGGAGCGTCGCGAGCACCTCGGAGGGCACGACACCGACATAGGACTCCTGCCATGCACGCACTTGCAGGCGGCCGATTGCGTCGGCATCGGCGCCCCACGCGGTCCGGACGCTGACGTCTGCGGTCGGCCGGTCGCTCATGCCGCTGATTGTCCCAGCCGCTGATTCCCGCAGTACCCACAGGCGGGGTTTGGTCATGCCGCTAGGCGACGGATGAGCGTTCGGTCGTCCCAAAGTGGAGCCACTTTGGGGACGACCATCCTGGGCGGCGATGCGGCCGCGAGGTTATGGGCGAATCTCGAACAGCCTGTCGTCGGTCGGCTTCGGGAAGCCTGTGTCGGCGCGGCCGTCACGGTTGCTCGTGGTGAACCAAACGGCGCCGCCCGGTGTCGTGACAACGGTGCGCAGCCGCCCGTACTCGCCTTCGAAGAAGGCGCGTGGCTCGCCGACACTGCCGTCTGCGTGCACTGGGATCCGGTACAGGCGCGCGCCGTGGAGACCTGCCATCCAGAGGTCGCCGTCGAGGAAGGCGATGCCCGAGGGCGACGCGTCGTCGGTCCGCCACTGCAGCAGGGGGTCGGTGTAGCCGGGCTTGTCGAGCGCGCCCTCGCCGATCGGCCAGCCGTAGTTGTCTCCGGGCTTGATCAGGTTGAGCTCGTCCCAGAAGTCTGATCCGAACTCCGACGCCCACAACCGCCCCTGCGCGTCCCAGGTGATGCCCTGGACGTTTCGGTGCCCGTACGACCAGACCGGCGAGCCCGGGAACGGGTTGTCCCGCGGGACCGAGCCGTCGGGATTGAGGCGGAGGATCTTGCCGCCGAGGGACGTGCGGTCCTGCGCGAGCGTCGAGTCGCCCGTCTCGCCCGTGGTGATGTAGAGCTTGCGGTCGGGGCCGAATGCGATTCGCCCGCCGTCATGGATCTCGCCGCGGGGTATGCCCGTCAGGATCGGGGTCGAGACACCGAGCTGCTCGCCGTCGAATGGCATCGTGACGACGCGGTTGTCGGCGTCGGTTGTGATGTAGGCGTAGATCGTCCGGTCATTCGCGTACGACGGCGAGACCGCCAGTCCGAGCAGGCCGCCCTCTGACGTCGGCGAGACATCG
>DATIOH010000109.1:0-4983 GCA_035473375.1 Nocardioidaceae bacterium
CCGCCCTGCAATATGGATCCACATTGCAGGTGGGGTGTGGGTGCGGCGCGATTTATGTTGCGAGCGGCAGAAGGGCCCACACGTCTGCGTTGACGAGAGCGCTGGCCGGGAGACCCGCCGACTCCTTCAGCGCGACGACGGCGACGCGGGTCTGCTGGCCGTAGAAGCCGTTGCGAACCGACGGGTCGAGGCGCAAGGCAGTCTGCAGCGCGTAGACCGCCTTGCCGGCGCCGCCGCGATGGATGGTCGGATCGCCCTGGGCGTGCGCCCACTGGACCGCGGTGCGCGGCGTCCACGCGGGAACGTGAAGCGTGCTGGTTGCTGGGTCGAGGCTCGCCCACGTCGGGTCGTCGAGCGCGCCGGTGCGCGGGAGGTCATGCGTCCGCTGGTACGCGAGCACGGCTGCGCGGGTCGGGGCGTCGAACCGGCCGGAGTCCGGCACCCCGAGAAGCGCCTGAGCGTCGTCGACTGCTTGCCCAGCGCTCCCGATCCAGGCGAGTGGGCGCGACGAGCCGAGCGGAGCGGTGGCCGACTCTGGGCAGGGCTTGGTGCGGGGGTGTTTGGTCGCGACGACGGACGGCTGCCCGGTGAAGACCACGCAGGTGCCGACGTCGGTCGGCCACATCCGCCCGGTCCAGAAGGACGTGTGCGCGCGGGCTCCGTTCCACGTGAGCGAGATGTGGATGTGCGACGTGTGCGGGTCGGCGCCGGTGTATGGCCGCCACCCTGGCGAGTACGCCGCCCAGATCTTGTGGTTGTAGATGACGTACATGACGCCGAGCCGCGAGGCCATCTCGCCGGCCTGTCCTGACGGTCCAGGCCCCGTCAGCCAGCTGAGGAAGTCGGCGGCCGCCGTGCGATCGGCCTTGTTGGAAACGTTGAGCATCCAGTCCCAAGCTCGGCCGTCCTTGTGCTCGGACTGCCCGCCGTCGGTGCATGCGCGCGGTGTCGCCGGGCTGGTTCCGCCGCGGCCGTACGTCGCGAGCGCGAGCGTGCGCAGCCGAAGGATGCCGGGCATCGCCTTGGCCGCGCAGCCGGTCTGGGGCTGGTACTCGGGCGCTGGGTCAAGATCGCTCGGAAGCCCTTTCGGGGGAGTGAGCCCCTGAGGGTTCGCCGGGAGCTTGACCGGAGGACGGGCGGCGGCCTGCTGCTCCGCCGCGGCCGGGTGTCCTTGGGCGGGCCCTGCCATGCCGACGAGCAGGCAGGCGAGGACGACGCCGAGTGCGCGGCGGGGGAAGGGCATGGCGGAGTCCTCGGGGCGGCTGGAGGGACAGTCGAATCTGAGCCTTCCAGGGTCATCGCCCCCTGTGATCGTCCGATTACCTGGTGTTAGATCAGCCGTCTGGCCGATGCGGGGCACTAGTGTGCGCGCGTGACTCGTACACAGATGACACGGCTGCCCGAGCACGCCTCCACAGACCGCGCCGAGCTAGACCGCCTCCTCGACGGCTCTCGCGTCGGGCACTTCGCCTTCGTGCTCGACGAGCAGCCGGTGGTCATCCCGTCGGCGATCGCCCGCGACGGCGACACCGTCCTCGCCCACGGCTCCACCGGCGCCGGCTGGATGCGACGGCTCGCAGACGGCAGACCGGTCTGCCTCGGGGTGACCCAGTTCGAGGGCCTCGTGGTCGCTCGCTCCGCGTTCGAGTCATCGATGCTCTACCGCAGTGCGGTCGTCTTCGGGTGCTGCGCCGTGGTCGACGATCCCGTCGAGAAGCGGTCCGCACTCGACCTGCTGACGAGCTCGTTCCTGCCCGGTCGTGTCGCGGAGGTGCGCGAGCCGACCAAGAAAGAGCTCGCCGCCACGCTCGTGCTCCGGCTACCGCTCGACGAGTGGTCGTTGAAGGTGTCGGCCGACTACCCCGAGGATCCCGCCGACGATGTCGCGGGTCCGGCATGGGCGGGGATCGTGCCGCTTCACGCCTCGTACGGAGCGCCGGCCCCGGCGCCCGACTTGAGCACCGGCATCGACGTGCCGGCGTCGGTGCGTGCGCTCGTCGACGGCTGAACCCGCTGCACGGCGTCCGGACGACCGGCAGTGGCCTGCGGGTGCAGGATGCCTGCGATTGCCTCGACGCCGTCGACCACCCGTGGACCCGGCCGCACGACGAGCGCATCCGCGTCGATCGCCCAGACCTCGGCTCCTGGGAGGTGGCGGGCAACCGCACTGGCCTGATCGGCGGCGCCGGCCAGGTCGAAGCCGCACGGAGCGACGATCACCACCTCGGGGCGCTCGCTCCCGACCGCATCCCACGAGGTCGGTGCCGACCGCGCATGCGGGTGACATGCGACGGGTCGGCCGCCTGCGGCCTCGACCATGTCGGGAATCCAGTGCCCCGCGCCGAAGACAGGCTCGATCCACTCGATCACCGCGACGCGAGGCCGAGCCAGCCCGCGCACAGACTCCTCGACAGACGAGAGCCGATCGCGCAATTGCCGGACGAGGCGGGCTGCGGCGGTGTCGGCGGCCGCGCTGCGGCCCACCGCGGCGATCGACTCGAGAACTCCGTCGAGTGTGTGCGGGTCGAGCGTGACGACCTCGGCGGCGCAGCCAAGGTGGCGGAGCGCGTCGTCCACTCGACCCTGATCGATCGCGCAGACGCGACAGAGGTCTTGAGTCAGCACGAGGTCGGGCGCAGCTGCGCGCAGTGCGCCCTCATGCAGGGTGTAGAGGTCGCCGCCCGGCGCCGACTGCCCGCGGACATACGCGTCGATCTCTCCCGGCGACATGGTCGATGTGTCGAGCCCGCCGACGATGATCGCGACCTTGTCTCGACTCGACGCGGGCACGGTGCACTCGAACGTCGCAGCGACGAGGTCGTCGCCGAGTCCCAAGGCGTACACGATGTCGGTTGCGGCCGGCAGCAGTGAGGCGATGCGCACGGCTTGACGCTAGCGCGCAGCGGCGTCCGGTCGTGGCTGTGTTCAGCGCGGCAGATCGACCTGCGCGATGACGACGGCGTCTGCTCGCTGGGTTGTCAACGCCACCTGCCAGCCGTCTCGGGTCGGCTCGCCGCACACGACGGACGTGGCGGCGTGCAGACCCCAGCATCCGAAGTTGATCGCGTCTGGAACGGCGATCGTCGACATGATCGGTTGGCCGGCCGAGATGGTGAGCGGCATCGCCAGGACTGCGCGACGTTGCGGCGGCGACGGCTCCGAGTGGACGACAGCGCCGGTGACGCGGTACGTCAAGGTGATGGCAGTGCTGCCGTCGCCGAGGTCAACGGTGCTCGTCGCGCCAGGTCCCAGATCGTCGACTGAGACCGGCGCCGACCCTGCCGCAGTGACCTCGATGTCGGTGACCCGCGGGACGTAGTCGGCTGCGGCACGGTTCGAGGCGGGGTCGGGGACGGCCAGGGTCAACGTCGACGATGCGGCCGGCAGAACGAGGTGCGCCTCGACCTGCATCGCTCCGTCCGCGTCGATCGAGATGTCGGACGATGCCGCGCCGGCTGGCGCGGTCACGATCGGCTCGCCCCCGGGCGGCTGTCCGTCAGACGTCGCTCGGGCCGACGAGGCGTTCGATCGCATGACGAACGCGAGCGCGATTGCGGCCACCGCGAGCACAAGCGCGGCCGCGGCGAACAGAACCGTGCGACTGCGCGGCCGCTCCTGCGGCGCGGACCCGGTGTCGTCGGCAGACTGGATCCAGATCGGCGGCTCGCCGACGTCGAAGGGCCTCGGCTCAGACATCGGGTCCATCGACCATGCCAGCTCGGGCGGCCCGAGCTCCGGCCTGAACTCTGCCTTGGAGTCCGGCTGAGCCGCAGGGGCGTCGGGGGTCGGCTCTGGAGTCGACGGGAATACTTGCGGGGGCGCTACGCCGAATAGCCGTTCGCGGAGATTCTTGAATGCAGCGGCGTCGAATATCGGCGACAGGTCGAGCGCGTCGACAGAGGGACTGGATACTTCAACATTTGTCGAGGACTTTGATTGCATGGGAATTTGAGGAAGCGTCTCGCGACGGCCATTGATCGCGGCAGCGCCGACCGCGATGTCGACGGTGTCGGCGGTGGACTCGTCGACTGAATGTCCGGTCGTGTCCGGCCGCTCGATGCTGTCAGCGTTTGACTCAGCGTCGGCATCAGCGTCGGCATCAGCGTCGATATCAGCGTCCGTGTCGAGGACGAGGGAAGCCGCGGTCGGAACCGTCGGCGGGACCTCAGAGGTCCACGAATGCGAACGTTGTGTCCCAGTTGGTGTGGCCTGCGGCGGTGCCTTGGGTGCCGGTGTGTCGAGCATTGACCTGTCTCCTGGTGGGGGGAGCCTTCCCGCGGCAGTTGCTGCGGGAAGCCATTCGGAGAATCTCTCTACAGAAGACAATGGCCGATAGCGGGAATAGACTCAAATGCATCTGGCATTTAGCCGGAATTCACTCACGATAACGTGATGACAGAGTGACGAAAACTGCACAGAGAGTATGCACGCACCATCATCAGTTGCTCAGCGTCGGCGGCAGAATTCAGAGAGTAATTCTCAGTTTTCGGTCGGTCCGGCATCTCGGTGAGGAGATCAATACGGTGAACGCTGCAATCGGGAGGCGCTCGGTCCTCGCGATGCTGGCGGCCGGAGCGTTGGCGACCCTGTCGCTCGCATCCGCGCCCAGCACGCACGCGGCCTTGGCGCCCGCTTCCTCTGCTCGATCCTCCACGTCAGCCGTCTATGTGGTCCAGGGTGTGCCCGGGGTCCGCGTTGATGTGAGCGTCGACGGCCAAAGCGTGGCGAAGGGCACCGCGGCCAAAGATGTCGTCGGCCCGCTGCGACTCAGCTCGGGCAGCCATCAGGTGACGTTCTCGTCGGCGGACTGGACTGTCCATTCCGACGTCGACGTGAGCCGGGCCAGCCAAGACGTCGTCTTGCACTGGCCCGCCGAGTTGACCGCCAAGCCCGAGGTGACCGTCTCCGGCAACGATGTCGCCGCGCTCTCTCCTGGCAAGGGTCGGGTGACGGTGGCGCACACCGCGGTAGTCCCGCCGGCCG
>DATIOH010000110.1:0-3504 GCA_035473375.1 Nocardioidaceae bacterium
GCGTCTGTGCAACGCCCCCCGCGAGGAGGGCATTCCCCGGACGGACCGGGGCAGACTGGTCAGTAATCAGGCTATCAGCCGGACCCGGTGCCCGTCATATCGTCGATCGACCGTCACCTTTGCGGCACTGCGGGCGGGCGCCTGCGCGGGTGCCTTAGTGGCAACCGACCCACGGCCTAGACCGAGACGAGCAGCCGGTCCAGCCAGATTTAGGGAAGACGCCCGATGGTCGGCCCCCGGCTTACGTCGAATGTGGGATGCAGAGAAGAAGCAGACAACCACTCAGGAGCATCCCATGTTGGGTTTCCAGTCCCCCGCCCTCGAGATCGACCTCGCGAAGGCCGTCCGCGCAGACGACGTCGCCGCCGCTGAGCGATTCCGCGTGGGTCGTCTCGCCCGAGGTGGCGACCAGGGCACGAGCACCTCCAAGAACCGCGGTGGTGTCGCGACCTCACCGCGGCCCGTCCGTCCCGCGACCGGAGGAATCGGCGCACCGAGACGCTCGTCCGGCTGAGCGAGGCACCCGGACCCCCGTGCGACCATGAGCCGTGCCGAGCCCGGGACCCGTCGACCAGATTGTCGAGCTGACCGTGGACCGTCCGGCCAGATGCGGCCTGACCAAGGTTGTGTCGATCGACGGCCCGGCCGGATCGGGCAAGACGACGCTCTCAGCCCTGCTCGCAGGAGCCGTTGGCGCTCGCGGCCTCTCGGTCGCCGAGCTGCACATGGATGACTTCTACGACGACTGGGACGGTCTCGGGCCCGACCTCGAGCCTCGGCTCCTCACGCAAGTCTTTGAGCCGCTCGCCGATGAACAGTCCGGCCGGTGGCAGCGATACGACTGGCACGCGACGGCGTTCGACGGCTGGGTCGACCTTCCGGTGGTCGACGTCCTCGTGCTTGAGGGATGCGGCTCTGGTGCCCAGGCATACGACCGCTATCGCGGCGCCCTGGTCTGGGTCGAGGCCGATCGCGAGACTCGCGTGGCTCGGGGAATCGAGCGCGACGGCGAGCAGGTGCTCCCCCAGTGGCTGGCCTGGATGGAGCGCGAGGAGGCGCACTTCCGGCTCAATGCGACCCGGGAGCGAGCCGACGTCGTGGTGGCGACTGGCTAGTCCAGCAGCGCTTTCTCGCTGCCGTCAAAGAGCCGAAGTACTTCCTGTGCGGCGACCAGCCTCCCCCGCTGTATACCGGCCCCGGCGACGCACACAGCCGTCGCGAGTGGGTCTGGCGGCGCGACGAGTACGAGGCGCCGCCCCGGCTACGCGACGGGCGGTGGATCGGTGGGGAGGCGACTGTGGATGTGGCAGTCCCAGCGGCGGCCGTCGTCGGTGCGGTAGTCGGACCGCAGGATGCCCTCGAGCGCGAAGCCGGATCGCTCCGCGACCAAGCACGATCCGACGTTGGCAAGCGTGTGCACGAGGTCGAGGCGCTCGAGGCCGACCACGTCGAAGGCGTAGGTCGTCATCGCGCGAACCGCGGCCGTCGCGACGCCCTGCCTCCGCGCCCAGGGAGCGATGCGGTATCCAACCGATCCGTTCAGGTGATCGCCGCGGTCCATGTTCCAGAGCAGCGACGAGCCCACGAACTTTCCGTCGGAGTCGACGATGGACCAGACTGCCCACTCCGGGCCCCAGGCGCGGTTGCGCTTGAGCCAGTCAAGGGCGCTGTCGAGGTCGACGACGTTCGGGGCGGGGTTCCACTGCTTCACCTCGGGATCGCTGAAGAGCGCGAGCGCTTCGGGTGCGTGCTCGGGGACTGACGGACTCAGCGTCCACTGGCCCGCAGGCAGGTCGACGAGGTCGAGCGGCGGGAGGTCGCTCACGTGGCGAGCACCGTCCGGACGAATGTCGCGGTCCGCCGCTCGATGCGATAGCCGGCCCGCTCGTAGACGCCGAAGGCCCCGGTCGGGTTGTTCGTGTCGACGTCGAGCGCCGACTCGTCGTAGCCCTGCTCGCAGTACGCATGAAGCGCGTGCCGGAGCAGCGACGACGCGACTCCCCGGCCGCGATACGGGCGGCGCACACCGATCTTCGCGAGATAAGCCTCGCGCCGGCCCGTGGCCACCTCGTAGGCGTCGAACTCGCTCGACTGCACGTACGCGACCACCGTCGTCGGCTCAGCGTCGTCGACCACGACCCACGAGATCTCGGGCCGGAAGTTCTTGCTCCCGTCGACCCACTGGTGCCACATCGCCTCGTCCCACGCAGTGAAGCCCCAGTGATCCTGGAAGGCGTCGTTGTGCGCCTCTCGAGTGGGCACCGACCACTGCGCGTCGTAGCCGAGGAGCGAGAGTCCGTCGGGAAGTGCGGCCGGGGCCGGATCGAAGCCGTCGACGTCGAGGTGGATCCGCATCGTGGCCGACCAGTTGACCGCCTCGAACCCGTTGTCCTCGAACAGCGAGAGCTGATCGTCGATGGCGAGACCAGCCATCGCATGGATCCGCGCCGGGACGTGCGAGGCGCGCTCGGTACGGATCGCGGCGGCCCGCTCCACTGTCCACCGCACCAGCTCCGTCCCGAGGCCTTCTCCCCGGCGCGTCGGCAACACGCCCCCCTCGGAGTCGATGCGCAGATAGTCGGTGACAGCACCGCGCGGCCGGAGTCCGGCAAAGGCGACCATCTCGTTGCCGTCCCATCCCGACACGCGGTCGTGCGGACCCGTCGCGGGATCGGCGAGCTCCTCGCGCAGGTCGCCTTCGTCGTAGTGCTCGCCGGTGCGGTCGACCTCCTCGATCGCCGCCATCAGGCCGGCCCACGCGGGGATGTCTCCGGCCTCGATCGGCCGCCAGACGATCTGCATCTCGACAGGCTAAGCCGACGCCGGAGGGCTGGCATCCCATTAACCCGGCGTGTGCGAGAGTCTCAGCATGACGTCACCGTCAGGCCAGAACGTCGTCCTCAGCAGCGGCCCGTACGAGGCTCACGTCGTCGAGGTCGGCGGCGGCCTGCGGACGCTCACGCGCGGCGGACTCGATGTCGTCGAGGGCTACGGCCCCGACGAGATGTGCTCGGGCGGCCGCGGTCAGCTGCTCGCCCCATGGCCGAACCGGATCGAGGAGGGCCAGTACGACTTCGGCGGTCGATCTCTGCAGCTGCCGCTCAGCGAGGCGTCGGCTCGCAACGCCATCCACGGCCTGGTGCGCTGGGCGCCCTGGCGGCTCGACGGCGCGAGCGAGAGCACCGCGCAGTGGTCGTACCGACTCCACCCGCAGCCGGGCTACCCGTTCACGCTCGACCTGACCGTCGCGTACGACCTGTCGGCCGACGGCCTTCGCCTGACCTTCTCTGCGGCCAACAGCGGTGACTCGCCTGCTCCCTACGGACTCGGCGCGCATCCCTATCTGACCGTCGGGCGACAGGTCGACGACTGCATCCTCGACCTCCCGGCGGCGCAGTACTGCACTGTCGACGCCCGAGGCCTCCCCGGCCCGCTCCAGCCGGTCGACGGCACGCCGTACGACTTCCGCACCCCCAGGCCGGTCGGCCCGACGAAACTCGACCA
>DATIOH010000111.1:0-4520 GCA_035473375.1 Nocardioidaceae bacterium
CGCAAGATCTCGGCGAATGCAGCCGCGAGAAGCTGGCCGTCGACCACGCCATCTCCGGTGAGTTCGACCACGGGATCCGGCCCGCCCCAGCCCTCGACGTTCAATCGAGCCGTCATGCTCACCGGATCGATATAGACCCAGTAGTCGATGCATGGAGCAGGCCAGCCCTCGCCGTATGACTCCTCGATGCGGCCGTCGGGGTAGCGAGCGGCGAATTGCAACGGGTCCGCCTCCCACAACAAGGTGGGGGCGCTGCCGACGCCGAAATCCGAGTGTCCGTTCCAGCGAAAGTCGACGTCGGCCGACGCGAAGACTGGATCACAGGCAGCACGCACCGCGTCCCGCCATGCCAGATCGACCGCCATGGCCGCATTGTGCAGCGGCACGTCGCCGGTTTCGACCTGTTTACGACCCGAACCCGCAACGTTCCGGCCGGGCCGCGACAATGAACGCGTGACAGTCGGAACCGTCCGAGGGCTCGACCTCTTCGCGCTGCTGGCTGCGGCCGTCGCAGTCACCATGGCGATCGTCTATGTGCAGGTCATGCGTGGTCAGGACGACGAGCCGCTGGCGTGGGTACTGATCGTCTTGGGCGCGAGCGCGGTGCTGGCGGCCTACGGCGCGAGGATGAGCGCTCCGCACCGGCAGGTTGTCCTCATCGCGGCCGGGGTGGTGCTCTTGCTGCTGGGAGTGCTGGCGATCTTCAGCATTGGGCTTCCAATCCTGGTCGCTGGAGTACTCGCGTTGGTGGCCAGCACCCGTGAGTGACTGCGCACTCGGGCAGTCCGACCTGCCCACCCGCCGGTCCGCCCGTCCCTGGGCGACGTCCCCGGGCCCGCCTAACGTTGGTCTTGCAGATAATAGAGAGTGCCTTCCTTTTAGGCCATTCTCTATTATCTGTTCTTATTCTTCCCACCCCGATCCGCCGATAGCGAACCCCCATTGCTCTCCGCGCTTGCGTCGACTGTCATGGCTGAATGCGCATTCTCGTCCTCGGTGGGACCGCCTGGCTCGGCGGTGAGATCGCCCGTGCGGCGTTGAGTGCCGGGCATGAGGTCACGTGCCTCGCCCGCGGCGAGTCGGGCAGCGTCCCCGACGGAGCGCAACTCGTGCAGGCAGACCGCGAACAGGCGAGTGCCTATGACGCGGTCGCGAGCCAAGACTGGAACCTCGTTGCCGACGTGTCGCGGCAGCCGGGCCAGGTGCGGTCGGCGTGCGCGGCGCTGACGGGCCGGGCTGCGAGGTACGGCTTCGTCTCCACCGGGAACGTGTACGCGGACCATGGAACGCCGGGGACTGACGAGTCAGCGGAATTGCTGGCACCCCTCGACGGCGACGTGATGGAGAGCCTCGAGACGTACGGCGAGGCGAAGGTCGCGTGCGAGCAGGCCGTGCTCGGCGCCTTCGGACCCGAGCGCACGCTGATCGCGCGGGCGGGGCTGATCGGCGGGCCCGGCGACATGTCGGGTCGCACCGGGTATTGGCCGTGGCGGTTCGCGCGCCCGTCGACTGACGATGGAAGCGTGCTGGTGCCGGAGATCGGCGCCGCGCCGACCCAGGTCATCGACGTGCGCGACCTCGCGTCCTGGATCGTGCAGTCGGCCGAAGCCGAGACCAGCGGCGTCTACAACGCGACCGGCGACATCGTGCCGTTCGACGAGCACATCGCGACCGCGCGCGAGGCTGCGGGGCACACCGGGGCGATCGTGACGGCATCGCCCGATTGGCTGGCCGAGCACGAGGTGCGCCCGTGGATGGGCGAGCGGTCGCTGCCGCTGTGGCTGCCGATGCCCGACTTCGCAGGCTTCAGCACTCGCGACAACACGGCTGCTCGAGCGGCAGGGCTGCAGTCGCGTCCGCTCAAGGAGACGCTCGCCGACACCTTGGCGTGGGAACTCGAGGAGGGCGCCGAGCGAGAGCGCGGCGCGGGCCTCAGCGACGCCGACGAGAGGGAGCTACTGCTCGCGCTGTCCCCAAGGTGAGCCGTACTCAGTCAGCAGCTCGAGGAACGGAACTGCGTCGAACGCCTCGGGGCCGAGGACGCCGGCACCTGACCACGTGCCGGCCGCGAGCAGCTCGAGCGCGACGACCGGGTTGACCGCCGTCTGCCAGACGACGCACTGGTGGCCGTACTCGCTCATCGTCCACTCGTTGTCGACGACGTGATAGAGGTACGTCGACCGCGGGTTGCCGTCCTTGCCGATGCCGGTGACCCACAGGCCGGCGCAAGTCTTGCCACGCATCTTGTCGCCGAGGAACGCCGGGTCGGGCAGAGCGGCGGCGACGACGTCGCGCGGGCTCACCTCGACGCCACCGACCCGAAGCTTGTCCGTCTTGTCGAGCCCGAGCTTGTGCAGCACTCTGAGGACTTCGATGAACTCGTCGCCAAGGCCGTACTTGAAGGTCGCGCGCTTGCAGTCGACCCAGCGCGGCATCAAGAGCACCTCTTCGTGCTCGACGTTGACGCACTCGACCGGGCCGATGCCCTCGGGAAAGTCGAACGTCTCCGGCTCGCTGAACGGCGGCGTCGTGAACCAGTGGCCGTCGGGATGCTCCGCGGACTTCTGCCAGATCACCGGCGGGTTGAGGCACTCTTCGATGGTCGTCCAGATCGAGAACGACGGAGCGAACTCGTAGCCCTCAACGGTCAGGTTCGAGCCGTCGCGCGTGCCTAGCTCATCGATCTCTGAGAACAGGTGGTCGGCGGCGTAGCGGGCGAACACATCGGACAGACCCGGCTCGACACCCATGCCGACGAGCGCCAGCCGCCCGTCGCGCTCCCACTCGTCGGCAACCGCGAACTGCTCGTCGCCGAGCATCACGCCCGTGAGCGCATACGGCTGCTCGGGATGCGGATACGACAGGCTCATCGCCATGTCGAGGTAGTCGGCGCCCCCAGCCTTCGCGCCGTTGAAGATTGGCATCACAAACCGCGGGTCGACCGCGTTCATCACGTGCGTGATCTGATGCTGGCGCACGAGTCCCTCGACCGACGCTGCGTCCGACGCGTCGATGCGAGCGTCGAGGAACCGCGGATCGTCCTCGGCCGCCTTGACCGCCCGCGCCTCGTCGTAGTCGGCGATGACGATCTGCTCGAAGAAGTCCCGCCGAGCAGCGATCGCCGCGAACGCGGAACCGACACCACCAGCGCCGACAAGAAGGATCCGCACGACAGAAGCCCCAATCTCATCCATGAATCGACGGTCTTCTTCGGCTGAGCGTTTCTCCGTGCCCGACTGGCAAGGCCGAGGCGCGAAGGCGTGGGTCTTTCTACTTCGAGCGCCGACAACGCAGCCAGTCGGGATGCGGAGGAAGGCTCAGCCGAAGAAGTGCATGACGTGCTTGATTCGGGTGTAGTCCTCGAGTCCGTACATCGACAAGTCTTTGCCGTAGCCCGAGTGCTTGAAGCCGCCGTGCGGCATTTCAGCGACGATCGGGATGTGGGTGTTGACCCAGACGCAGCCGAAGTCGAGCCGGCGCGTCATCCGCATCGCCCGACCGTGGTCCTTTGTGAACACGCTGCTGGCCAGGCCGTACTGGACGCCGTTGGCCCAGCGGACCGCCTCGTCCTCGTCGCTGAACTTCTGCACGGTGATGACGGGGCCGAAGATCTCGTCCTGAATGACCTCGTCGTCTTGCTGCAGTCCGGAGACGACGGTCGGGGCGTAGAAGTAGCCCTTGTCGCCGACCCGCTCGCCGCCGGCGTTGAGGATCGCGTGGTCGGGCAGCCGGTTGACCATGCCGCTGACCCGCTCGAGCTGGTTGGGGTTGTTGACCGGCCCGTAGAGGACGTCGTCGTCGTCGGGCATACCGGTCTTGGTGTTCTTTGCCTGCTCGGTCAGCGCCGCGACGAAATCCTCGTGAACGCGCGGCCCGGCAAGCACACGAGTGGCGGCCGTGCAGTCCTGGCCGGCATTGAAGTAGCCGGCGCCGGCGATCGCCTCGGCAGCCGCCTCGACATCGGCGTCGTCGAACACGACGACGGGTGCCTTGCCGCCGAGCTCGAGGTGAACGCGCTTGAGGTCTTTGGAGGCCGACTCGGCGACCTGCATGCCTGCGCGTACCGATCCGGTGATGGACACCAGCTGCGGGATCGGGTGCTCGATCAGCGCACGGCCGGTGTCGCGGTCGCCCGTGACGACGTTCATCACTCCGGGCGGGAAGATCTCGTTGCAGATCTCGCCGAGCAGCACGGTCGACGCCGGGGTCGTGTCGGACGGCTTGATCACCAGCGTGTTGCCGGCCGCGAGTGCCGGCGCGATCTTCCAAATCGCCATCATCAGCGGGTAGTTCCACGGGGTGACCTGGGCGACGACGCCGATCGGCTCGCGTCGCACATACGACGTGTGGTTGGCGAGGTACTCGCCGGCCGAGCGACCCTCGAGCAGGCGGGCGGCGCCGGCAAAGAAGCGCACTTGGTCGACCGCCGGCGGGATCTCCTCGGTTGTGGTGAAGCCGAGCGGCTTACCGGTGTTCTCGCTTTCGATCCGCACGAACTCCGCGGTCCGCTCCTCCATCGC
>DATIOH010000112.1:0-10699 GCA_035473375.1 Nocardioidaceae bacterium
CGCCGACGGGGACGGTCAGCAGCGCGACCAGGTTCATGACCTTGATGAGCGGGTTGATGGACGGGCCGGCGGTGTCCTTGAACGGGTCACCGACGGTGTCGCCGATGATGGTCGCCTCGTGCGCGGCCGACCCCTTGCCACCGTGGTTTCCGTCCTCGACGAGCTTCTTCGCGTTGTCCCACGATCCGCCCGAGTTCGCCAGGAAGACCGCCATCAGCGTGCCAGTCGCGATTGCGCCGGCGAGGTAACAGGCGAGGGGTCCGACGCCGAGACCGAAGCCGACCGCAATCGGGGCCAGGATCGCGAGAAGTCCCGGCGTAGCGAGCTCGCGTAGCGAGTCCCGGGTACAGATGTCGACGACCTTGCCGTACTCGGGCCGCCCGGTGCCCTCCATGATCCCGGGGATCTCGCGGAACTGCCGACGGACCTCGAACACCACGGCGCCCGCCGCGCGCCCGACGGCACTGATCGCGAGGCCCGCGAACAACATCACCACGGACGCCCCCAGGATCAGGCCGACGAGGTTGGCCGGGTCGACGATGTTGATGATTCCGCTGAGGTCGGCCTGCTCGGTGACCGTTAGGTCGTCGCCGGTGAAGCCGGCGGCGATCAGATCCTGGGTCGCCCGGGTGATGGAGTCGGTGAACGCACCGAACAGCGCGGTCGCCGCCAGCACGGCCGTCGCGATCGCAATGCCTTTGGTGATTGCCTTGGTGGTGTTACCGACCGCGTCGAGCTCGGTCAGGATCGCGGTGCCGTTCTCGTCGACGTCGCCCGACATCTCGGCGATGCCCTGCGCGTTGTCAGAGACCGGGCCGAACGTGTCCATGGCGACGATGACGCCGACCGTCGTCAGCAGACCGCAGCCGGCGAGCGCGACCGCGAAGAGCGAGACGACGATGGTGCCGCTGCCGAGCAGGAACGCACCGTAGACGGCCGATGCGATGACGAGTGCGGTGTAGACCGCGGACTCGAAGCCGATCGAGATGCCCGCGAGGATCACCGTCGCCGCTCCGGTTAGCGACGTCTTGCCGACGTCCTTGACCGGGCGGTGCTCGGTGCCCGTGAAGTAGCCGGTGAGCGACAGAATCACCGCGGCCAAGGCGATGCCGATCAGCACGGCCACCAGAGCAATCAGCCGCGGGTCGCCGTCTTGATGGGTGAGGTCGCCAGCCAGCAGGCCGATGCCGCCGCTGTCGCTGCCGTAGTGGAAGTCGGAGAATTTGCTCGGCAGGTAGGCGTACGACGCGATCGCGACGAGCACTGCGGAGATCGCCGCAGAGATATAGAAGGCGCGGTTGATGGTCTTGAGGCCGCCCTCGTTGGGGTTCGGGCGGGTGATGTAGACGCCGATGATCGCCGTCAGCGCGCCGATGGCGGGCACGATCAGCGGGAAGACCAGGCCCTCGGCGCCGAACGCGACCTTGCCGAGGATCAGCGCCGCGACGAGGGTGACCGCGTACGACTCGAAGAGGTCGGCCGCCATGCCGGCGCAGTCGCCGACGTTGTCGCCCACGTTGTCGGCGATCGTCGCGGCGTTGCGCGGGTCGTCTTCGGGGATGTTCTGCTCGACCTTGCCGACGAGGTCGGCGCCGACGTCGGCAGCCTTGGTGAAGATGCCGCCTCCGACACGCATGAACATCGCGAGCAGTGCGGCGCCGAAGCCGAAGCCCTCGAGCACCTCGGGCGCGTCGTTCTTGTAGATCAGCACGACGGCGGAGGCACCGAGCAGACCGAGTCCGACCGTGGCCATGCCGACGGCTCCGCCGGTGCGGAACGCGACCCGCATCGCTGGGTCGCGGCCCTCGTCGCGCGCCGCCGCAGCGACGCGGACGTTGGCACGCACCGCGAGCGACATGCCCATGTATCCGATCGCCGCGGAGAATCCTGCGCCGAGCACAAAGAAGATGGAGCGACCGATCCGAATGCCTGCATCGCCCGGCAGCACGAACAGCAGCAGGAACGCGATGGCGGCGAAGATCGCCAGGGTGCGGAACTGCCGAGTCAGGTATGCCTGCGCGCCTTCCTGGACGGCCTGACCGATGGAGCGCATGTTGTCAGTGCCCTCGGGAGCGGCCAGCACCTCTTGGCGGAACAGCGCGGCCATCGCCAGACCGACGATGGCGACCACGGCCACGACGATTACGACGGTGATGTTGCCTCCGGATAGCGACACGCCATCGTCAGCGAGGGAGACCGCAGACATTCAGTACCTCCAGGGAGCCCACCGGCTCGTCGCACGGCCGCCACGACGTACGTCGGAACGCGGCTGTGGGTTGTGTTGACCGCAGTTGTCCCCAGCCCGAAGGCGACAGTTGCGGCATTCCCGGGCGGAGTTTAGCGACTCGCGCCCGATTGTGAGGCGCCCCCCTCGCAAACAGGCCGGTCAGTTAGCCGCCTGGGCCGCCTCGTCGACGGTGTCGTAGATCGGGAACACCTTCGCCAATCCGGTGATCCGGAAGATCTTGAGCAGCCGCTCCTGAGTGCAGACGAGCCGCAGGGACCCCTGGTGCGAGCGGACTCGCTTGAGCGCTCCGACGAGCACGCCGAGCCCGGTCGAGTCGAGGAAGTCGACGCCCTCGAGGTTGATGACGAGGTGGTAATGGCCTGAATTGATGAGCTCGACCAGCCGCTCGCGCAGCTTCGGCGCGGTGTAAACGTCGATCTCGCCGCCAACGGCGACGACCATGCGCTCGCCTGCGCTGCTGTTCTCCAGCGTCAGGTCCATGTGCGGATCTCCTGCCTGGCTGGGGAAGGCGGCTACCTGAGCGTACGGCCACCACCGAGTCGACAGTCATTCAATCACGAAAGGGAAACGTCCTCGCCTGGTGCGAGGATGCGTCACATGTCGGAGACGAGGCGGCGTTTCGACCCCGAGACGACCGCTCTGATGCTCGCCGCGCCAGCCTCGCGGCGCGACCGGCTGACCCACCTCGAGGTCTTCGGGGAACGTGCGGCGCAGGCTGCGCCGTGGCCGTCGTGGGCCCACCCTGCCCTCGTCGACGCGTTTCTCGGCCGGGGCATCGCGTCGCTCTGGAGCCACCAGGCCGAGGCTGCCGAGGCGGCGTGGTCCGGAAAGCACACCGTGGTCGCAACGGGCACGGCGTCGGGCAAGTCCGTGGCCTACCTACTGCCGGCGCTCACGGCCATCGCGGCGAGCGTCGAGAAGCCGGGCGCGCGCGGCGACAGTGTCCTCTATCTGTCGCCGACGAAGGCCCTCGCTCACGACCAGCTCGACTCCGTCGCGGCGCTCGCCGTGCCCGGCGTTCGTGCCGTCGCCTACGACGGCGACTGCAACCGCGAAGAGCGCGACTGGGCTCGCAGCCACGCCAACTATCTGCTCACGAACCCCGACATGGTTCACCGCAACCTGCTTCCGGGCCATGCCCGATGGGCGCCGTTTTGGGGATCGCTCCGCTACGTCGTCATCGACGAGTGCCACCACTACCGCGGGGTGTTCGGGGCGCATGTCGCGCAGATCTTGCGCCGGCTACGGCGGGTGGCCGCGCACTACGGCTCCGACCCGACCTTCGTGCTCGCGTCGGCCACCACGGCAGAGCCGGAGCTGACCGCGCGGCGGCTCGTCGGCGAGCCCGTCGTCGCGATCACAGCCGACGGCTCTCCCCGCGGTCCGACGGCGGTTGCACTGTGGGAGCCGCCGCTCACGTCGCTGCAGGGCGAGCACGGCGCTCCGGTCCGACGCACAGCGTCCGCCGAAGCGGCTGACTTGCTTGCCGACCTCGTCGCGCAGGGCATCCGCACCCTCGCCTTCGTGCGCAGCCGTCGTGGCGCCGAGTCGGTGGCCTTGCAGGCACGCAGCGCGCTCGCCGACGTCGACAGCGACCTGGCGAAGCGGGTCGCGCCGTACCGTGGCGGCTACCTACCCGAGGACCGGCGCGCTCTTGAGCATCAGCTCCGCGTCGGCGATCTGCTCGCGGTCGCTGCGACCAACGCCCTCGAGCTGGGCATCGACATCGACGGCCTCGACGCCGTCGTGATGGCGGGATTCCCGGGCACCCGTGCCTCGATGTGGCAGCAGATCGGCCGATCGGGTCGCGAGGGCCAGGGCGGGCTCGGCATCCTCATCGCCCGCGACGACCCGCTCGACACCTACCTCGTGACGCATCCGGAGGCGCTGCTCGGGGCTGCCGTCGAGGCGACCGTCTTCGACCCCGGCAACCCCTACGTGCTGGCGCCGCACCTCTGCGCAGCCGCACAAGAGATCCCGCTCACCGACGACGACGTCGGCAGCTTCGACGGCGACGTCGAGGCCGTCGTCGCCTCGCTCGAGGAGGCCGGCTACCTCAGGCGGCGGTCGCGCGGGTGGTTCTGGACGCGTCGCGAGCGAGCCGCCGACCTCGCCGACATCCGGTCGAGCGGAGGCACACCGGTGCGGATCGTCGAGGGCACCACGGGACGCCTCGTCGGCACAGTCGACGCTGCCTCGTCGCACGCGACCGTGCACCAGGGCGCGGTCTACGTGCATCTCGGCGAGACCTACCTGGTCTCTGCCTTCGATCCCGACGAGGGAGTTGCCGTCGTCGACGTCGCGCAGCCCGACTACACGACGATGGCCCGAGACGTCACCGACATCTCCATCGTGGCGACCGACCTCGGCGTCTCGTGGGGCGACACCGCGCGGCTGTGCTTCGGATCGGTCGAGGTGTCGTCGCAGGTGGTGGCCTACCTGAAGCGGCGGATGGCGACGGGCGAGTCGCTCGGCGAGGTTCCGCTCGAGCTGCCGGCCCGCCACCTGGTCACCAAGGCGGTGTGGTGGACGCTCACCGACGACGCCCTCGACGTCGCCGGGATCGCAACGCGCGACGTTCCCGGCGCGGCCCACGCGGCTGAGCATGCGTCGATCGGCCTGCTGCCGCTGTTCGCGACCTGCGACCGTTGGGACATCGGCGGGGTGTCGACGGCCCTGCACCCCGACACGGGGACCCTCACGGTGTTCGTCTACGACGGCCATCCGGGCGGGGCCGGCTTCGCCGAGCATGGATTCCACGTGGCACAGGACTGGCTGGCGGCGACCCGCGAGGCGATTTCGGCCTGCGGATGTGACGACGGGTGCCCGTCGTGTGTGCAGTCGCCCAAATGTGGGAACGGTAACAACCCGTTGGACAAGCGCGGCGCCGTTCTCCTCCTTGATGCCCTGCTCGCCGATGGAGTGTGAAAGGCGGACAAAATGGTCATCTTGGGCTTACTTCTCCTCATCGTCGCCGTGCTGGCGGCGATCGCGGCGATCACTCGCGGCAATGTCGCTGTCCATATCGACCTCGAGTGGTTCACCCTCAAGACCGATGCAGGCGTTGTCTTCTTCCTCGGCGCCGCCGCGATGCTGGCCTTCGTCATCGGCTGGTGGATGCTCGCCCGCGGGATGCGCCGCGGGCGCGAACGGCGCCGCGAGGTGAAGGCGCTGCGCAAGCGGGCCGAGAACTCCGAGAAGGTCGCCCGTCGCGAGCGCGAGGCGCGGGTTGCCGAGCAAGGCGCTCCCGACGACGCAGACGCCACCGCTCGCCGCGAGGAACCCGAGGCACTGACCGAAACGTCGCGCGACCGCTGACCGACGCTGCCGGCCTTCACGGGCCAGCCCGTGCGGTGGCCGTGATCTCTCCGTCGATATCCCAAGGCAGCTCGACCTCGTCGGCCACGATGACGACGACATCGAGGCCGTCGGGCTGACAACGGCTCAATGTCACCGCGTTCGCGCGTGCGACACGAGCGGCGGCGGCGCAGCGCTCGACGCGGCTCGACTGCGCCGTCCCCGCCGCGGCGAGCGCGGCAAGATCGGCCGCGCCGTCGGCGTGATGCTGCGCCGCGGCAACGGTGGCCGCCAGCGTGCCGACCCAGCCGACCGTCGTGAGGACGACGATCCATCCGATCGCTAGGACGGTCGCGACACCGCGCTCGTCTCGACGCGCGACACGGACGTCGATCGGTGAACCACTGCGCCCTGCGTCGGTCGTCACGGCTCGGCCCCACCCTCGACCTGGGCGGTCGCCGACGCATGGAGCTCGATCGGCGGAAGCGGCACCAGCAGCCATCCCGGCGGCTGGGCGGACACCGAGACGTCCGCCGTGACGTCGGCATCGTCGTGGACAACGGTCAACTGCGCGCCCGCCGGACCCGTGTCAGCGAATCCCGCTCGGACGACTGCCTCGTCATCTCCGCGAGCGAGGCTGCGCGCGGCGTCGCGAGCGGCGTCGACGAGCCGAACCTCGGTGACCACCGTCGAGATCAGCCACAGAAGGACCAGAACGAATGCAGCCACGATCGGGAGCACGACGGCTGTCTCAGCGGTCACCATGCCGGCCTCGTCAGCCGAGCGAGTGCTTTGCTGCATGGCTCTCCTCTCAGAGCGGGGTGGGCGGAGAGCCGTCCGCCCACCCCTTTGAGCGACTAGCGGTCACTAGAACGGCAGCATCCCGGTGATCTTGTCGAAGATGGACTCGAAGAGGTTCTGCGCGAATCCCGAGGTGAGGAAGCTGTAGAGCAGTCCGCCGAAACCGCACGCCGAGACGGTGCCGACGGCGTACTCCGCGGTGGTCATGCCGGCCTCGTCGTGCACGACGGTGCCGACCTCAGTGGGTGCGAGATTGTGCATGGATGGTCCTTCCGGGCTGGGAAACGAGTGCGCGATCTGATGCCGTCGCGCCGGGAATCTCAGCCTGGCCAATCAGGCCCGTCAGCCGCTGTTGTGCAGCGAGGTCTGTTGACATCGCCGCGACGGTGCGGAGCTTGGGGATGACGACACAGGTCGGGCTCAACCCACGACGTGCGCGAAACCACCGACCACCGTCGGGACGACGGCGACGAGCATGAACGCCGGCAGGAAACACAGTCCGAGCGGTCCGGCGGCTCGAACGCCGACGCTACGAGCGCGACGCTGGAGGCTCGCGGCGCGCGCCTTCCGGAGGTCGTCGGCGAGCCGGTCGAGCAACTCGACGACCGCCGCCCCCGACTCGGCACTCCGCACCATCGAGCGCGCCAACGCCTCGACCGGCGGGAGTCTCTGCAGCCGCCGCCATTCGTCGACGGGGTCGGCTCCCAGCCGAAGCCGAGCCGTATGGCCGGCCAGAATCTCGTGGAGCGACCCGCCCACGGCCGAGGCGACCACGTCGAGCGACGTCTCGATCGCAAGTCCGGTCATCGCACACGCCGCGAGCAGCTCGACAGCGAGCGGGAGATCGCGCTCGATCTCTGCACGTCGACGGCGAGCGCTGGGCGGCTCGAGCCGCCCAATCAGCCACGAGGCCACGACGCCGGCGACGGCGCCCAGGATCGCGAACGCAACACCGTGAACGGCTTGCCCGGCGGCAGCTCCTGAGAGGCCGCACGCAGCGCCGCGCACGATGGGACGCTCGACCCACCCCGTGCCCCCGTCGCTTGCGCTCGCCTCGACCGACCCGGCCGCGCCGATGAGGACGCCGAGCCGCCGACGGACGGCCGAGTCGGGAGAAGCCCACGCCCAGGCCGCGAGCAGGGCAAGGACGGCAGCGACTCCGGTCACGCGCGACTCGCGCTCACAGCCAGCCGCTCGACCCACGCGATCCCCGCCAGCGCGAGCAGCAGTCCGCCGAGCAGGCACAGCCGCCCGGGCGGAGTCGTCAGGAGGAACGAGACTGGATCAGCGCCGATCACCGTGCCCAGCGCGACGCCGAATACCGGAAGCACGGCCAACATGCGTGCGGTAGCTCGCGGCGGCTCGAGCGCCGCCTCAATCTCTGCGCGGGCCGCACTCTCGTCGCGGAGACCCTCGACCAGCCGATCGAGCACGCGGGCCAACGAGGAGCCAGAGTGGGCCGCGACCGTCCAGCCCGCAGCGATGGCGCGCAGGCCCTCGGCCCCCGGTCGATCGGCGAGCGCCCGCAAGACGCTGGGAACATCGGCGCCCAGCCGCACCTGACGTCCGACCGACGAGAACTCAGGCCACTCTCCGCACGCCCGCGCCAGAGCCGTCTGGGTCGGTAGTCCGGCCTGCAGCTCGGCGGCGAGGGCACCGCACAGTCCGACCACCGCCTCGTGACGTCGCCGGCGGGCTGCCTCCGTGCGGTGGCGCCGGGCGATCGCGGCGACCAGCGCCGTCGCTGCGGCGAACCCGAGCAGGTCGAGCGATGTCGTCCCGCTCGTCGCGAGGACGACGAGCGTCACGGCGCCCGCAACACCGACGGCAAACCTCGTGACGGTCTGCGAGCGGCTGCGCGCAGCCGATGACGACGGCCGACCGGTGACGCGCAACAGCGGGGACGGCGTCGTGCGACCGGCCGCGCACACGGCCGCCGCCGCCAACACTGCCGCGACGACGGTCATCGGCCCGTTGCCTGATCGGAGGAGCGCCGTCGCCCGACATCGTCGATCGGGACGACGCGCAGCCCACCGGACACCCGCTCGACAACCCCGATCTCTGCCACCTGCCGTGCGCCATCGCGACCTCGAGACATATGGATGACAGCGTCGAGAGCGGAAGCTGCCTGCGCGTGCACCGCCTCACGAGTTAACCCGGCAGCGACCCCGAGGGCCTCGAGCCGCGTCGGCACGTCTGCGGCCGAGTTGGCGTGCACGGTCGCACACCCTCCCTCATGCCCCGTGTTGAGAGCCGCGAGCATGTCGACGACCTCCGCGCCGCGGACTTCGCCGACGACCAGGCGGTCGGGCCGCATCCGCAGCGCCTGACGCACGAGATCGCGCAACGTGATCGCGCCGGCCCGCTCGACATTGGCTGGGCGCGACTCGAGCGACACGACGTGCGGATGCGGCGGCCGCAGTTCGGCGGAGTCCTCAACCACGACGATGCGCTCGGCTGGATCGACCATCGACAGCAGCACGCGCAGGAGCGTCGTCTTGCCGGAGCCGGTGCCCCCAGACACAAGGAACGCGAGCCGGCTCTCGACGATGTCGGCGAGCAGGCGCGCGGTTTGCGCGCTGGCCGCGCCGGACGCGACGAGGTCGTCGAGGGTCAGGCGACGCCGCGGCGGAACGCGCAGTGAGATGCAGCTCCCCGGATGCGCGATGGGCGAGAGCACCGCATGCAGACGAGTGCCGTCGGCAAGCCGGACGTCGACATAGGGCGAGGCGTCGTCGAGGCGCCGACCACCCGCCGCCGCAAGTCGCTGAGCCAGTCGGCGCACCGCCGCGTCGTCGGGAAACGCGACGTCGACCCGGCTCAGCCCCGAGCCCGCATCGACGTAGACGTCGGCTGGCCCATTGACGAGCACGTCGGTGACCGCCGGGTCGAGCAGCAGCGCTTGCAGCGGGCCGGCGCCCGAGACGTCGCGCGTCAAAGTGTCGACCAACGACAGCACCGCGGCGTCGGTGAGTAGCCGGCCCTCGCCCCGGACGGCAGCCGTGACGTCGGCCGGTCCGATAGCGCCACCACCGGTGGCCAGCTTGGACCGGACTCGCTCGAGGAAGTCGTCGTCGAGGGTCACCGGCCTGCCCCGATCGCCACAACTTCGGCGAGGAGCAGGTCGTAGCAGCGGCGCGCCCGCCAGCCCCGCGCAACACCGTCGCCGTCATCGGCGGCCCGGGTCACGGCGCCGAGGGTCGGGACGATGCCGGCGAGCCGTATGCGTAAAGCCTCGGCCACCGCGTCGGGCTCGATACTTCGACCGCGGGTGGTTCTGACGACCACCCGGATCTCGGAGCACGCGCGGGCGGCCGCCGCGGCCACCTGCCGACCGGACGCGATAGAGCGGACGGTGGTGGTGGCCACAACAAGGATGGCGTCGAGATCGGACGATTGCGCACCCGTCACCGCGCCGACATGGCGAGGCAGGTCGACCACGACCAGCCGCGACGCGCGCCGTCCGGCCCCGATCATCGCGTGCAGACTCGACGCATCAAGCTCGGCTCCGGACGCACCACTCGCCGACAGAACGCTCACGCCGCCGACGGAGGGCAATGCGGCGAGCAGCGATCCGGCCGCCACTCGTCCACCGTCGATCTCGATGTCGGGCCACCGGAGCCCGGGCACCCCTTCGCACCCCATCAGCAGGTCGATGCCGCCGCCGAGCGGATCGGCGTCGACCAGCAGGCTCCGGCGTCCGCGCCGCGCATTCGCTGCCGCAAGGCCTGCCGCGACCGTCGATGCCCCCGCACCACCGCCTGCGCCGACGACCCCGACAACGCATGCATCGGACCGTCCCGGATTGGCCGTCTCGGCTAGCCGGTCGGCGATTCGTCGAGCACTGTCGGGGAGGACGACGACGTCGGCGGCGCCGATCTGGACGGTGCACCGCCAGACGTCGTCGGCTGGCGGTCGCCGTCCGATGACGATGACGTCGTCGCGCCGCCGAACACGCAGTGCCACGACATCGACGACGCGCTCGTCGTCAACGAGGACGCAGGACGCACGTGCCCACAGCGATCCGGCTCGAGTCGGGTCGGCGACGACATCGGCGACGACATCGGCGACGAGGGCCGACGCGGCGCACAGACGAGCCATCTCGTCGACGAATGCGGGGTCGTCGCTGATGACGAGCGGCTGCGCCGACGACTCCGACCGACGGCGGTCGGCCCGATCTCGATCCATGCCCCCACGATTTCGCTCATCGACCGGCCGTGCGGACTGTTGGCCTCGCCGGTGGACAGCCCGCGACGCGCGGACGAGTTGTGGATCGGAGCCGGTCACCAATACATCAATCAGGCATGAGGTACATCGACCGTGCTTGATCTTCAGGACGAGCGCGAGATCGGG
>DATIOH010000113.1:0-12322 GCA_035473375.1 Nocardioidaceae bacterium
GGCCCGGATGGCCACCGTCACAGGTGCGCCGGCAGACATCACGGAGGTGCTGACCGGCTTTGACGTGCCGTCGTACGTCGACGTCTTCGGCCCGGTCGACAGGGGTGCCGACGAGGCTCGGCTGGTGCTCCGAGCGCCCCGCGCCCAGGGAGCCCGGCTCTCGCGCGCGCTCCAACAGGTCCAGGCGGCACGCAGCGCCCGTAAGTTGCCGACCGTCCGCGTCCAGATCGACCCCGCCGACCTCGGATAGGTCCCAAAGTGGCTCCAGTTTGGGGCATCTGACCGAATCCGCACGGACATCCGGACCCCGTCCCAAACTGGAGCCACTTTGGGTTGACGCGCCGCCTTCTACACTTCACCGCGTGGCTGTGCGAGAGATACGACTGTTCGGCGACCCGATCCTGCGGACATCCGCGGTCGAGGTGGTCGATTTCGACCAGGAGCTCCGCACGCTCGTGCAGGATCTCGTCGACACCATGCTCGAAGCCCCGGGAGCCGGTCTCGCGGCCCCTCAGATCGGGGTGGGGCTGCGCGTCTTCACCTACAACGTCGACGACGTCGTCGGCCACCTCGTCAACCCGACTCTCCGGCTCTCGGACGACACCCAGCTCGGGCCTGAGGGCTGCCTGTCCATTCCCGGCCTCACCTTCGACTGCGAGCGGGCCCAGTCCGTCGTCGCGACCGGCTTCGACATGTACGGCGAGCCCGTCGTCATCGAGGGCGACGACCTGCTGGCCCGCTGCGTCCAACACGAGACCGACCATCTTGACGGCATCCTCTTCGTTGACCGGCTGGACGATCTGACCCGAAAGGCGGCCATGAGGGCGATCCGCGAGGCGGAGTGGGCCGGTCTGTCCGCGCCTCTCGTCAAGGAGTCGCCACATCCGATGCTCGGCCGGGGCATGTAGGTGCGACTGCTCTTCGCCGGCACGCCCGAGTCGGCGGTGCCGTCGCTGCGGGCGCTGCTTGCGAGCCGGCATGACGTCGTGGCAGTCCTCAGCCGGCCTGACGCACCGTCTGGACGAGGCCGCCGACTGACCCCGTCGCCCGTCGCCGCGTTGTCACGTGAGGCAGGCATCGAGGTGCTGACGCCGCCGACGCCACGCGACCCGGTCTTCCTCGATCGTCTGCGCGCGATCGCCCCCGACGGCTGTGCCGTCGTCGCCTACGGCGGCCTGATCCCGCCCGACGCGCTCGCAGTTCCTGTGCACGGCTGGGTCAACCTGCATTTCTCCGTCCTGCCCGCGTGGCGCGGCGCGGCGCCGGTGCAGCGGGCGATCATGGCCGGCGACGACATCACCGGAGCCACGACGTTTCGACTCGTCGAAGAGCTCGACGCCGGGCCGACCTACGGCGTCATGACGGCGACCGTCCGCCCCGACGACACAGCCGGGACGCTGCTCGAACGCCTGGCCCTCGACGGAGCCGGACTCCTCGTCACGACGTTCGACGGACTCGAGGACGGCATCGTCGAGGCGCGGCCGCAGTCGACCGACGCGGTGTCGTATGCGCCCAAGCTGACGGTCGAGGAGAGCCGAGTCAGCTGGTCGCGGATTGCCCGCGCCGTCGATGCGCACATCCGCGGCTGCACGCCGGCGCCGGGAGCATGGACCACGGCGCTCGGCGCCCGGCTCAAGGTCGGGCCGGTGCGTCCTCTCGACGACGAGCCGCCGCTCGGACCGGGCGATGTACGCACCACGAAGTCGGCTGTGATGGTCGGCACTGGCTCTGTTCCGGTTGCGCTGTCGACCGTGCAGGCACAGGGCAAGCCGTGGATGGCCGCGGCTGACTGGGCTCGTGGGCTGCGCGGCGAGCTCGGACGGCTCGGCGATTGAGCGCCGACGGTCCGCGGCGGGCGCGACCCCGCACCACCCTCGACCCAGCCCGTCGAGCGGCGTTCCAAGCCCTTCTCGCGGTCGAGGTCGACGACGCCTATCTCAACCTGGTACTCCCTCGCCTGCTCGACGAGCATCGACTCAGCGGGGTCGACGCCGCCTTCGCGACCGAGTTGGCGTACGGGGCCGCCCGATTACAGGGCTCCTATGACGCCATCCTCGCGACTCTTGTCGCGGGCGGCCTCGACTCGCTCGAGCCGGCCGTCCTCGTCGGTCTGCGGCTCGGCGCCCACCAGGAGCTGGCGATGCGGGTGCCGTCGCACGCGGCCGTCGGCACGAGCGTCGAACTCGTCCGCGAGTCTGTCGGCGAGCGTCCGGTCCGACTCGTCAACGCGATCCTGCGGAAGGTGGGCGCGGCCGATCTCGACGGCTGGCTGGGTGCGATCGCCCCTGCGCTCGCCGACGACCCGCTCGCGGCGCTGGCCGTCACGACGTCGCATCCACGGTGGGTCGTCGGAGCCTTTCGCGACGCTCTGCAGACCGTCGAGCGGCTTCCGGCCGGCAGCGACATCGAGATTGCGCGGCTGAAGGCGGCGCTCGACGCCGACAACGTCGCCCCGCAGGTGTCGATCGCCGTCCGGCCGGGCCTCGCGACGGTGGACGAGCTGTTGGCCGCCGGCTGCGCGCCCGCGCGCTGGTCGCCGTACGCCGCGACGCTGCCTGCAGGCGACCCGAGCACGATCGATGCGGTCCGATCGGGTCGGGCCGGCGTTCAGGACGAGGGCTCGCAGCTGGCCGCGCTCGCCATCAGCCGGGTGTCCGTCGACGGAACCGACACGCGGTGGCTCGACTTGTGCGCCGGCCCGGGCGGCAAGTCGGCGCTGCTCACCGGCATCGGAGCCGAGCGCGGAGCAATGGTGCTCGCGGCCGAACGGCAGCCCCACCGGGCGCGGCTCGTCGCATCGGCACTGCGAGCCTATGGACAGCCGAGCGCGATCGTCGCCGCCGACGGCACCAGGCCGCCGTGGCGCTCCGGGGCCTTCGACCGCGTGATCGCCGACGTTCCCTGTTCGGGCCTCGGCGCGCTGCGCCGTCGACCGGAAGCACGGTGGCGTCGCGGAGCGGCCGACCTCGCGAGACTCACGGCGCTGCAGCGCGCCCTGCTCGACAGTGCCGTCGACAGCACCCGGACGGGCGGCGTGGTCGCATACGTCACCTGCTCACCGCACGTCGCCGAGACACGAGACGTGGTCGACGCCGTTGCCGGCGCTCGAGGCGACGTCGTCGAGATCGACGCGCGCGAGCTGCTGCCCGAGGTCACCGATCTCGGGCCTGGGCCGCACGCGCAGTTGTGGCCGCATGTGCACGGCACGGACGCGTTGTTCGTCTCCGTCCTGCGCCGACATTGCTAGCGCCCCCACTAGACTCCTCGACCGATGGCCATCCAGATTGCGCCGAGCATCCTGTCGGCCGACTTCGCGAATCTCCAGCACGCTGCGGCCTCGGTGCCTGCGGCCGACTGGCTGCATGTCGACGTGATGGATGGCCACTTCGTCCCCAACCTCACCCTCGGTGCGCCCGTCGTGGCAGCGCTCCGGCAAGCGGCCGCCCAACCGCTCGACTGCCACCTCATGATCGAAGACCCGGACCGCTGGGCGCCTGAGTACGTCGACGCGGGAGCGTCGAGCGTCACCTTCCATGTCGAGGCGACGGCCGCCCCCGTGCGGCTGGCCCGCGAGCTGCGCGCGATGGGCGCCCGAGCGGGGATGGCCCTGAAGCCCGCGACGGCGGTCGAGCCGTACGCAGACCTCCTCCCCGAGCTCGACATGGTGCTCGTCATGACGGTCGAGCCCGGTTTCGGCGGCCAGAAGTTCCTCGACGTGTGCCTGCCCAAGATCCGGCGAGCGCGCGAGCTGATCGCAGCGAGCGGCGCCGAGCTGTGGCTCCAGGTCGACGGGGGAGTCTCCGAAGACACGATCGGCAGGTGTGCGGAGGCGGGCGCCGACATGTTCGTCGCCGGGTCTGCCGTCTTCGGGGCGCAGGACCCGGACGCCGCAGTGCGTGAGCTCGCGAGGCTCGCCGCAAACGCTGCACAGCCCTCGTGATTTCACACCAATCCGCCGACGCGACGCCTCGATGGGCACTACCAAGGCGGAATGGTGCGAAATTCGGGCTTGAGGCGGCCCGCCCCGCCCAGCCCGAGGCTTGAACCGGCGCACCAGCCCAACCCGCCCTAAGCGGCCCGCCCCGCTTGGCCCGAAGGCGTACGTGAAACCACGGATGGGCCGCCGCCGTGGGTCGTGGCAGAATTGCGGCTACGAGTGAAAGCTCGCGTGCTCCGGGGTCGGTGAAACTCCGAGCCGGCGGTGACAGTCCGCGAACCGTCCGCAGCCAGCGGTCGGCCGATCCGGTGGAATTCCGGGACCGACGGTGAAAGTCCGGATGGGAGGATGCACGCCGCAGCCGCTGATGCGTCAGCAGCCGCGGGCTGACGGCCCGTCTGCGCTCGCAGGCGAGCGGTTGTCGGCTCCTCCCGATCACACCCCGGATCCCGGGCGATCGGACGAGAGGCGGCACAGATGGCAACCGAGGCAGAGGTCGAGGCGATGGGCCTCGCCATCTCGCTTGCCGCCCATCCCGCCAATCCGCTCGGTCCCAACCCGCGCGTCGGCGCCGTGATCCTCGACCGGGACGGCCGGGTCATCGGCGAGGGGGCTCATCATGGGCGGGGAACGTCTCACGCCGAGGTGGCTGCCCTCCGCAGCGTCGCCGACGGCGGCGCAGATGGATCGACCGCCGTCGTCACCCTCGAGCCGTGTAACCACACTGGCCGCACCGGCCCCTGCTCCGCGGCGCTGATCGACGCAGGCGTGCGTCGAGTCGTCTTCGCGCAGGACGATCTGACACCGGTCGCCTCTGGCGGTTCCGCTCGCCTGCGGGCTGCGGGTGTCGAAGTCGAGGCTGGCGTGCTCGCGGGCGAGGCCGCTGCGCTCAACCGCGAGTGGACATTCGCGCAGACCCATGGAAGGCCGTTCGTCACCTGGAAGTTCGCGGCGACTCTCGACGGCCGATCGGCGGCGGCCGACGGCACCTCGCGCTGGGTCAGCGGGCCCGAGTCGCGTCTCGACACCCACCGCGAGCGAGGACGATGCGACGTCGTCCTCGTGGGCACCGGCACGGTGCTGGTCGACAATCCGCGGCTGACCGTCCGCGACGACAACGATGTTGCGCTGCCTCGCGAGGTCCAGCCATTGCGGGCGGTGATGGGTCTTCGCGACCTGCCTCAGTCAGCCGCTGTGCTCGACGAGGCCGCCGAGACGCTCACCCTCCGCACCCGCGAGCCCGCGGACGCTCTCGAACAGCTCTACCGGCTCGGCAACCAACACGTCTGGCTCGAGGGCGGCCCGACGCTCGCTGCCGAGTTCATGCGCGCCGGCCTGGTCGATCGGGTGATCGCCTACGTCGCCCCGATGCTCCTCGGAGCCGGTCGGTCGGCGGTCGGCGACCTCGGCATCACCACGATCGCGGACGCCCTGCGGCTCCGGGTCCTCGACGTCGCGCGCCTCGGCGACGACGTGCGCCTGACTCTCGAAAGCATTGCAAGCACGGAAGGAACCGCCTGATGTTCACCGGCATCGTCGAGGAGATGGGCGAAGTCGTCGCGATCGACCGACTCGCCGACTCCGTCCGCCTCACCGTCCACGGCGACACCGTCACGTCGGACGCACGACACGGCGACTCGATCGCCGTCGACGGCTGTTGCCTGACCGTCGTCGACGTGGCCGATGGTGCGTTCACCGCCGACGTCATGCAGGAGAGCCTCGACCGCACCTCCCTGGGTCGGCTCGACACCGGCAAGCGGGTCAACCTCGAGCGCGCTGTCACGGCGCAAACCCGCCTCGGCGGCCACCTCGTCCAAGGCCATGTCGACGGCGTCGGGACCGTGGTCAGACGCGACCCGAGCGAGCACTGGGAGGTCGTCACGGTGTCGATGCCGAGCGATCTCGCTCGCTATGTCGCGATGAAGGGATCGATCGCCGTCGACGGGGTCTCTCTCACGGTGAGCGCGCTGAGCGACGGCGACCAACCCACCTTCGCCGTGAGCCTGATTCCGACGACGCTCGCGATGACCACCCTCGGCGCAAAACAGGTGGGCGACGCCGTCAACCTGGAGGTCGACATGCTCGCCAAGTACGTCGAACGCCTTCTGCACGCCGACCAGACTGAGACGGAGGGCCGGCGATGAGCATGCTGTCCGACCTGTACAACGCCCATCTGACGATCAACGGCCACGACATCCAGTGGATCGAGATCATCGGGAATGCGTTCGGCTTTACCTCGGCAATCGGCGGTCTGCGCCGTCGGGTGTGGGCCTGGCCGGTGGGAATCGTCGGCAACGTCTTGCTGTTCGCCGTCTTCGTCGGCGCGTCCGTCGACGGCGCGCAGACGCCGCTGCTCGGGCAGGCAGCCCGGCAGGTCTTCTTCATCATCGTCAGCGTCTACGGCTGGCATCGCTGGCGTCAGAACAAGCGCGGCGCCGCCCCAGACGCGCCCGCCGTGCGACCGCGCTGGGCGACACCGTCGGAGCGAGCCGCCTATCTCAGCGTCGCCGCGGCCGCAGTGATCGTCTGCGCCTGGCCGCTGTACGTGATCGGCGTGGCCTACTGGGATCCGCCGACGTGGTACTTCTTCGCCGACTCGTGGATCTTGGTCGGCTCGGTCCTCGCGACGTACGCGATGGCCCGCGGCTGGGTCGACTTCTGGCTGTGCTGGATAGCAGTCGATCTCGTCGGCGTGCCCGAGCTCATCTACTTCGAGCGCTACCCGTCGGCCGTGCTGTACGGGGCGTACCTGGTGCTCGTGCTCTACGGCTTCTTCGCGTGGCGCCGGATCGCCCGCGCCGAGCCGCTGGCCGAGCCTGAGATGGAGGCGGTGGGACTGTGAACCACGTGACGGGATCGAGCGACCTGAGCGAGTTGAACCTCGACTCGGTCGAGCGGGCGATCGACGACATCCGTGCAGGCAAGGCGGTGGTCGTCGTCGACGACCCCGGTCGAGAGAACGAGGGCGACTTGATCTTCGCGGCGAGCAAGGCCACGCCCGAGCTGCTCGCCTTCGCCATCCGGCACACGAGCGGCGTGATCTGCGTGCCGATGGAGGGACGCTCGCTCGATCGGCTGGCGATCCCGCTGATGACGCCGCACAATCGCGAGCGGCTGCGGACTGCGTACACGGTGTCGGTCGACGCCCGCGACGGTGTCTCGACGGGAATCTCGGCGGCCGACCGAGCACGGACCATCCGGGTGCTCGTCGACTCCGCGACCGTGCCGTTCGAGATCGTGCAGCCCGGGCACGTGTTCCCGCTCCGCTACCGCGAGGGCGGCGTGCTCGTGCGGCCGGGCCACACGGAGGCGTCGGTCGACCTTGCCCGCCTGGCCGGGCTGACGCCCGCGGGCGCGATCTCCGAGATCGTCAACGACGACGGGACGATGAAGCGCGGGGTCCAGCTGCGCGCGTTCGCCGACGAGCACGGGCTCGCCCTGATCTCGATCGAGGACTTGATCCGCTATCGCCACACGCATGAGCGACAGGTCACCCGGATCGCCGAGACGAGGCTGCCGATCGCGTCTGGGGCATTTCGCGCCCTCGGCTATCGCAATCTGGTCGACTCGTCGGAGCAGATCGCCCTCGTCTACGGCGAGATCGGCGACGGCAAGGACGTCATGGTTCGGATGCACTCTGAATGCCTGACCGGCGACGTGTTCGGGTCGCGTCGCTGCGACTGCGGCGAGCAGCTGCACACCGCGCTCGACATGATCGTCGCCGAGGGCCGTGGCGTGCTCGTCTACCTTCGCGGTCACGAGGGTCGGGGAATCGGCCTGCTGCACAAGCTGCAGGCCTACAGCCTCCAAGACAGCGGGCGCGACACCGTCGACGCCAACCTCGACCTCGGTCTGCCGGCCGATGCCCGCGACTACGGCACGGGGGCGCAGATCCTGCACGAGCTCGGGGTGCGGACTATCCGGCTCCTGACCAACAATCCAGCCAAGCTCACCGCACTCGAGGGCTATGGCGTGTCGGTCTCCGACCGCGTGCCGATGCCGGTGGAGCCCAACGACGACAACCGGCGATACCTTGCGACCAAGCGCGACCGGATGGGTCACCAGCTTGACGACAGCAGGCTCGACCCGGAGGCGCTCGAGACAGCGGCGCTCGACCCAGTGGCGCTCGACCCAGCGGTGCTCGGAGAGACGAGGGAGACACGATGAGCGGGTCTGGACAGCCGACGCTCGAACCGCTCGACGCACGCCACTTGCGCGTCGCCGTCGTGGCGAGCACCTGGCACGACGCCGTGATGGAGGGTCTGATCGACGGTGCCCGTCGGGCGCTCGACGACTGCAAGGTCGAGTCGTGGGCGCTGGTCCGCGCACCGGGGTGCTTCGAGCTGCCGGTCACCTCGAAGGCCGTCGTCAAGCACGGATTCGACGCGGTGGTCGCCCTTGGCGTCGTCGTGCGCGGCGGAACCCCGCACTTCGACTATGT
Organism: Nocardioidaceae bacterium; assembly: GCA_035473375.1. Classification (GTDB taxonomy): domain Bacteria; phylum Actinomycetota; class Actinomycetes; order Propionibacteriales; family Nocardioidaceae; genus DATIOH01. Next base: position 8,379 of record DATIOH010000113.1, read on the forward strand.
CTGCCGTGCCGTCACCGACGGGCTGCTCCGGATCAGCCTCGACACCTGCGTGCCGATCGGCTTCGGCGTGCTGACCTGCGACACCGACGAGCAGGCGCTCGATCGGGCGGGGCTCGAGGGTTCGCACGAGGACAAGGGGTACGAGGCGACGCATGCGGCCCTCAGCACGGCCCTGACGATGCGCGGACTGCGGAACTCCTGACCCCGGCCGCAGATTAGGCTGGCCCGCGATGAAGACGTTCGAAGACCTGTTCCACGAGCTCGAGGTCAAAGTCGCAGAGCGGCAGCCGGGCTCGGGCACGGTCGCGGCCGTCGACGCGGGCGTTCACTCCATTGGCAAGAAGCTTGTCGAGGAGGCGGCGGAGTCGTGGATGGCCGCTGAGCACGAGTCGCCGCAGCGGGCAGCCGAGGAACTGAGCCAGTTGCTGTACCACGCGCAGGTCTTGATGCTTGCCTGCGGGCTCACGCTCGACGACGTCTACGCGCACCTCTAGCAACGCCCGCCGCCCTCAACCACCTGTGCCCATCTCTGACCGCAACCGCCCGCCGACGAAGGTCTCCCGATGTTGAAAGTCGCAGTCCCCAACAAGGGCTCGCTCGCCGACGCCGCGGCGCAGATGCTCAGCGAAGCCGGCTACCGGCAACGCCACGATCGACGTGACCTCGTGACCATCGACCAAGCCAACGACGTCGAGTTCTTCTACCTCCGACCGCGCGATATCGCGGTCTACGTCGGCGAGGGCACGCTCGACCTCGGCATCACCGGTCGAGACCTGGTACTCGACTCGCGGGCCTCCGTCGTCGAGCGGCTGACCCTCGGGTTCGGCGGATCGCACTTCTGGTTCGCAGCGCCGGTCGACGGGCCGACGTCGGTCGACGACCTCGAGGGTCGCCGGATCGCGACGTCGTACGCGGGCCTCGTCGAGGACTTCCTCAAGGAGCGCGGTATCAACGCGCACGTCGTGCGCCTCGACGGCGCGGTCGAGTCGGCAGTGCGCCTCGGCGTGGCCGATGCGATCGCCGACGTCGTCGAGACGGGCAACACGCTTCGGCAAGCCGGGCTCGAGCTCTTCGGCGATCCGATCCTGGGGTCTGAGGCCGTTCTGGTCAGCCAGCAGGGGGCGACGGATCCGGGCGGCTACGAGGTCTTCGCGCGCCGCCTGCAAGGCGTGCTGGTCGCCCGCAGCTACGTGATGATGGACTACGACATCCGGGTCGAGCAGGTCGAGGCGGCCTGCGAGCTGACCCCCGGGATCGAGTCGCCGACCGTGTCGCCGCTGCATCGCGAGGGCTGGGTTGCCGTCCGGTCGATGGTCCCGGCCGACGACGCACAACGCGTGATGGACCTGCTGTATGAGCTCGGCGCCCGCGGCATCCTCGTGACGAACATTCACGCCTGTCGGCTGTGACGTCGTGTCCGACAAGCCCGGCAAGGCTGGCGAACCTCACCCGGTCGCCCTGCCGGTGCGCTACCGACCGTTCGGCGCGCGGCTTGCCACCGCCGCGGCCGCGTCCGTGTTGACTGCGGCAGTCGTGTTTCTGTGGCTGATGCTGCCGAGCGAGGTTCAGGACGACTTCACGCTGTTCGAGCGCTTGACGCTGATCGCGTTCTTCATCGCTGTGCTCGTCGTGCTGTTCGGGCTCTATCGATCGGCCGCGATCGCCGACGACGACGGGCTCACGGTCGTCAACGGGTACCGGACGCATCACTATCCGTGGGCGGAGGTCGTCCGAGTGTCGCTGTCGCCGCACCGGCCATGGGCCCTCATCGATCTCGCCGACGGAGAGACGATGTCGGTCCTTGCCATCCAGGGCTCAGACGGCGACCGTGCTGTGCGCAGCGCCCGCGAGCTTGCCACCGTGCTCGCCCAGCAGAGCCGCACCTCACGCAACGACTAGGGCTGGGCCGGCCATCAAGGTCCGACGTCCAGCACACCATGACAGCACGCCATGACGCGTCAGATGTCGGATCTTGATGCCTCACGGGCGAGAGCCTGGATGGCGGCGGTGAAGCATTCCATCGGCGGCGTCACCAGACCGGCGCCGACCTGGCCGGTGCCGGCCACCTTGCCCGCCATCCCGGTGTTGATCTGCGGGAGACGTCCGGTGCGCACGACAGCGGCGACGTCGATACCGGTGGGGGTGCCGCGGAAGTCCATGATGGGCAGCGCCCAGCCGGGGTTCTCGCCGACGCAGATGTCGTACATGCGGCGGGTGGTCGCGAGGGCGTCGGGGACCGAACCGCCGACGAAGCGGACGATTGCCGGTGCGGTGGCCATCGCGAGACCGCCGATGCCTGCCGTCTCCGTGATCGCGGAGTCGCCGATGTCGGGGTTCGCGTCGTCAGGCCCGAACGCACCGAGGTACAGGCCGTCGGCGAGCTGCGCAGGTCCGGTGAACCACTGGTCGCCGGTGCCCGACACCCGGATCCCGAAGTCGGTTCCGTTGCGGGCCAGCGTCGTGACGACTGTCGATCCGGGGATCCCTGCGGCGGCCGCCGTCATGAGCTTGCAGGTCGGCATCGCGACATTGAGGAAGAAGTGGTCGTTGCCCGACACGAAGCGGACGATCGCCGCGAGGTCGGCCGAGTCGAGGCCCGCCTCGATCAGGTCGGGGAGCCACTCCTTGAGCAGCATCAGCGTGCCTGCTCGATTTCGGTTGTGGCCTTCGTCGCCCATCTGGATCATCTGCGCGACGATTGCCTTGGTGTCGATGGGTCCTCGGGCGCGCGTCGCCGTCTGGAGAGCCGGACCAAGCACGTCCGACATCCAGCGCAGTCGCTCGACGACCTCGGGGGAGTACGCGCCGTAGCGAAGGACCTTCCCGAGACCCTCGTTGAGCGAGCACCACGACCGGGTCTCATGGGCGTCGTCGGACAGTTCGAGCATCCACATCGACGACGAGACGACGCCGGCCATCGGCCCGACCGCGCCCCGATGGTGGCACGGCTCCCAGGTGAAGTCTCCGGCAGCGAGCTTGGCCTCTGCCTCGTCGGGAGTCGCGGCCAGGCCCTCGTAGACGACGGCCCCGATCAACGCCCCCCGCAGGGGGCCGGACGCACGCTCCCAGCCGATCGGGGGGCCGGCGTGGAGAAAGTGACCGCGTGGAAGGTCGAGACACTCAGACGCTGGACGGACGTCGACGAGACTCGCCCGGGCCGACGTCATGGCCTCGACTGCGTCGGCGTTGGCCTGCGGTCGACGCGGGTCGAGGAGCACATGGGCGAGCGCCTCCTCGGTGCCCGCGACCGGCGGAGCCCAGTCGACGCGCCGCACGTCGACGGCCTGGCCGTCGAGCGCTGCGGCCAGCAGTTCGACACCCGCGGTGACCACCCGCTCGGCCGACAGCCCGCGCGGGCTCATGCTGCTCCCTCGCTCACGAGTCGGACCGCCTCGCGGGCAGCCGCGGCATTCGACGCGTGGACGACAGCTCCGGCCTCGATGAGCCTGGCCGCCGTCTGATCGCGTCCCTGGGGGTCGTCGCGCGTGCCGACGAGCGACACGATCACCGGCTTGCGGGCCGTCGCGATGAGCGGCGCGAGCTCGTCGGCGGGATCGCGGTGGGCGCCGTGGCCAAGCACGACGTCGAGCAGCACGACCGCGCATTCCGGGTCGGCGAGCTCGACGGCGATCCGCTCATTGCGGATCGTTCCATCGATCATCGGGTGCGGCCGGCCGGCGGTGAGCTGGTCGTCGCCGAAGTCGACGAAGACGTGACGTCCCGGCTCCGTGAGCGACGGGCCGAGGGTTGGCTGGCCGGCGAGCGGGACATTGGACCAGACATCGCCGAGCGTCGCGACGGCGACGAGCATCGCTTCGTCGCACAGAGTCCCGCCGGAGAACAGCCCGCGCAAGGCTCCCGATCGCGGCTCTGGCGACGGACCCTGCCGGGTCGGTTCGCGCCATGGGCGTCCGAGGGCCTCGGCGACTGCCGCTGCCGTCTGC
>DATIOH010000114.1:0-4604 GCA_035473375.1 Nocardioidaceae bacterium
TGCGCTCGAGGACGTCGTACGGGAGCCGCGCCCAGTCGGCGGTCATCGCGTCCTCGGAGGTGACCGGGCGCAGCACCACGGGGTGGCCGTAGGTGCGGTGGTCGCCCTGGACGCCGACCGAGCGGACGTCGGCGAGCAGCACGACGGGGAACTGCCAGATGTCGCGGTCGAGACCGGCGTTGGTGACCTCCTCGCGCGCGATGGCGTCGGCCTCGCGGAGGATGTCGAGGCGCTCCGCGGTCACGGCTCCGACGATGCGGATCGCGAGGCCGGGGCCGGGGAACGGGTGCCGCCACACCATCGCAGCCGGAAGGCCGAGCTCGACGCCGACGCTGCGGACCTCGTCTTTGAAGAGCGTGCGGAGCGGCTCGACCAACTCGAACTGCAGGTCGTCGGGCAGGCCGCCGACATTGTGATGTGACTTGATGTTGGACGCGCCCGCACCGCCGCCCGACTCGACGACATCGGGATAGAGGGTGCCCTGCACCAGGAAGCGGACCGGCGCCCCCGAGTCTTCGGCCCGGGCGACGATGTCGCGCTCGGCCGCCTCGAAGGCGCGGATGAACTCGCGGCCGATGATCTTGCGCTTCGTCTCGGGATCGGTGACGCCGTCGAGCGCTTCGAGGAAAGTCTTTGCGGCGTCGACGACGTGCAGGTCGACACCCGTCGCGGCGACGAAGTCGCGCTCGACCTGCTCGGCCTCGCCTTTTCGCAGCAGCCCGTGATCAACGAAGACGCAGGTCAACTGATCGCCGATCGCCCGCTGCACCAGCGCAGCGGCAACCGCGGAGTCGACGCCGCCCGACAGCGCGCAGATCGCCCGTGCATCGCCGACCTGCTCTCGGACGCGAGCCACCTGCTCATCGACGACGTTGAGCGTCGTCCAGGTCTGACGGCAGCCGGCGATGTCGACAAGGAACCGCTCGAGGATGCGTTGGCCGTGCTCGGTGTGCAGGACCTCCGGATGCCACTGGACACCGGCCGCGCGTCGCTCGACCGACTCGAACGCTGCGACCGGCGTGCTCGTCGTCGAGGCGAGCGTCTCGAACCCCGGCGGGGCCAGCGCGACCGAGTCGCCGTGGCTCATCCACACGCGGTGCTGCGCGGGCAGGCCGGCCAGCAGCGTGCCGGGGTTGGACACGTCGACGTCGGTGCGCCCGAACTCCGAGAGACCGGTGTGCTGGACATCGCCGCCGAGCGCCACGGCCATCTCCTGAAACCCGTAGCAGATGCCGAAGATCGCTACGTCGGCGTCGAAGAGGCGACGATCGAACTGCGGCGCGCCCGGGCTGTAGACCGACTCCGGCCCGCCGCTCAGGATGACCGCCTTCGGGCGACGCGCGAGGATCTCGTCGGCCGACATCGAGTGCGGAACGATCTCGGAGTAGACCCGGGCCTCGCGCACCCGGCGAGCGATCAGCTGGGCGTACTGCGCCCCGAAGTCGACGACGAGGACGAGATCGTGCTGGTCCTGATCGACACGATCGACATGGTTGGCGGTCAAGCGAACACCCTTGCGTCCGGGGGTCGGATGAAGCGGCCAGTGTATCGGCGCGAGATTGCCAGCCTGCCGACCGTAACCGCGTGCCGACGCTGTCGTTGTGTCCGACAAGCGTGGTGGCTCCGTATCTCAGTGACGGAGCCCCCACCGTCCGGGTCTGATTCGCACCGGACAGTTCAGGGCCCGGTCTTCCTCCCTCCCGACCGGGCCCTGCGCTTCTCTTTCAGACTCAGGGCCGCCGGACGGCCTTGAGCACGCGGAGCGCGCCTGTCATCGCCGTGGCAAAGACGCGGTCGGACATCCCGAAGGCCGGAGCGATCGGCAGTACTCGCTGCGTCGCGATCGCCTGCACATCGGTGAAGCGGTGGATTCCGTCGGGGCCCTGACGACGCCCAAGCCCTGACTGACGCATCCCGCCCATCGGCGCGTCGATCGACCCGAACGTCGGCGCGTAGCCCTCGTTGACGTTGACGGTCCCGCACCGGATCTGCGCCGCGATCGCCCGACCGCGCGCAGCGTCGCGGGTCCAGATGCTCGCATTGAGGCCGTACTCGCCGTCGTTGGCGCGCACGACCGCGTCGCGCTCATCGGTGAATCGGTACAGCGACACGACCGGTCCGAACGTCTCGTCGGCGAAGCACGCCATACCGGGCTGCACGCCGGTCAGCACCGTCGGTTCGTAGAACAGCGGGCCGGCCTCCGGCCGGGTGCGTCCTCCGGTCAGCACCTCGGCGCCCCTTGAGCGCGCGTCGTCGACATGCTGCTGGGTGCGAGCCACCTGGGTCGCCGAGATCATCGAGCCCATGTCGGCCGAGAAGTCGAGGGCCGGCGACAGTCTCATTGCCTCGGTGCGGCGGACGAGTCGGTCGACGAACCGGTCGAAAATCTGATCTGCGACGTACAACCGCTCCATCGACACGCACAGTTGGCCGGCCGACGAGAAGCAGGCGCGGACGGCGCCGTCGGCGGCGCGGTCGAGGTCGGCATCGCGCAGGACCAGCATCGGGTTCTTGCCGCCGAGCTCAAGGGAGGCGCCGATCAGCCGGGACGCTGCCTGTGTGGCCACCTGGCGACCCGTGTCGGTCGACCCTGTGAAGCAGATGTAGTCGACCTCGTCGATCACCGCGGGCCCAACCACCGACCCTTCTCCGTAGACGACCTGCCAGAGGTCGGCCGGCATCCCCGCCTCGATCAGTAGATCGATGGCATAGAGCGCGCTGAGCGGAGTCTGCTGATCGGGCTTGTGCATCACCGCGTTGCCCGCGACCACCGCCGGGATCGCATCGGCGACCGCCATCGTCAACGGGTAGTTCCACGGAGATATGACGCCGACAAGGCCCTTCGGCTGTCGTCTTACGTCGATCCGGGTGAGAAGCGGGAAGATGCCGAGTCGCCGCTGCGGCTCAAGGTAGGCGTGCGCGAGGCGCGCGTAATAGCGCGCCGTCATCGCAACGTGGGCGACCTCTTCGAATGCGTTCTTGCGGGCCTTGCCCGACTCCCACTGAATGAGGTCGAGCAAGGCGTCTTGCCGGTCGAGAACGAGGTCGTGGAAGTCGAGGAACACCTCGGCCCGCCGGCTCAGCGGCACCCTCGCCCACGATCGCTGGGCGGCCCTCGCCGCCGCGGCCGCGTACTGAACGTCAGCCGACGAGGACAGAGCGAGGACGGCGATCGGCTGCTCGGTGAATGGCGCATACGTCGTGTGCTGCTCGCGATCGCTTGCCGTCAGGCGCGCGACCAGCCGCCGGACAAGGGCGGGGTCGATCGCGTACGACGCGGTCGGGTCGTGCTCCGGATCGGGCGGCGCCGCGGCCTCGGGGCTCGGCTCGATGCTCACTCTCCGAGCGTACGGCGGGTGCGCGCAGGCCTGGTACCTCCTGGTGACAAGACGCGATGGACTGCCGTGGCTTCAAGGCGTCGCGACCGGTGGGGTGGCCGTCGCCAGCCGCTCAATGCCGTCGAACACGTCGACGAGTCGGGTGGTCAACGGCGCCAGCCCCAGCCGGATTCCGTCCGGCCGGCGGAAATCCGGGATGACGCCCAAGGCAATGACCTCGTCCATCACCTGCCGCGCTGCCGGATGCGAGACCGTGATGTGCGATCCACGGTGGGCCGGATCGCGCGGCGACTGGAGGGTCCAGCCGAGCTCGGCGAGCCGCTGATCGTGCAAGTCGACGGCAAGCGCGGTGAGCAGCTCAGACTTCCGGCGGATCGCCTCGACGCCGGCCTCGGCCACCAACGCCACGCTCGGCTCGACGCCGACCATCGACAAGACGGCCGTCGTCCCGGTCTGCCACGACGCGATCCCCGGCGCCGGGTCGTAGCCCGGACCCATGTCGAACTGGTCGCGTCGACCGAACCACCCCCAGATCGGCTGGCGCAGCTGCGACTGCAGGTCGCGTCTGACGTACGTGAAGGCCGGTGCGCCCGGACCCGCGCTGAGGTACTTGTACGTGCAGCCGACCGCGAGGTCGACGTCGGCGGAGTGAAGGTCGATGGGCACGACTCCGACCGAGTGACAGAGGTCCCAGATCGCGAGTGCGCCGACGGCGTGCACCGCGGCGGTCATGGCGGCCATGTCGAGGATGGCCGCCGATCGATAGTCGACGTGCGAGAGGACGGCGAGCGCGACGTCGTCGTCGAGCACCGCGTCGAGGTCTCCGAGGGAGACACCCTCCGGACCGGCCTCGGGGATCCAGCGCACGTCGAGCCCGCGCTGCTCGGCGAGCGAGGCGACGATGTAGCGGTCGGTCGGGAAGTTGTCCTCCTCGATGACGATCGCGCGTCGGCCTGACCGCGCGTCGAGGGCAGCGGCGATCGCCTTGTACAGCGAGATCGTGGTGCTGTCGCCGACGATGACCTCGCGGGCGTCGGCGCCGAGCAACGAGGTGCCGAGGAGGTCGCCGATCCTCGTCGGAAGGCCGAGCCAGCGCTCGTCCCAGCTCAAGATGAGATCCCTGCCCCACTCGGTGTCGAGAGCCTGCACGACTCGTTCGCGGGCGTCTTTGGAGAGCCTCCCAAGCGAGTTGCCGTCGAGGTAGATCACCGTGTCGTCGTCGATGACGAAGCGGTCGCGGTACGCGGCCAACGGGTCGACTCGGTC
>DATIOH010000115.1:0-6960 GCA_035473375.1 Nocardioidaceae bacterium
CCGGCTTCAGGAGAGCCGAGATCTGCTCGAGTTGCGCCTTCGACAAGACGCCGACTCCGAACTCGGCAGCCACCAGGTCGCGGGTGGCCGCCTCGACGACGGCCCGGCCGGCCTTGGTGATCTCGGCCAAGATGGTGCGGCCGTCCGTCGGGTGCGGTCGGCGGACCACGTGTCCTGCCGCCTCGAGCCGGTCGACGATCGAGGTCACCGACGTCGGATGCACCTGCAGCCGGTCGCCCATCTTCCCCAGCGGCAGCGATCCCTGCCGCGAGAACGTCAACAGCACGAGCGCTTCGTAGCGCGCGAAGGTCAACCCGTGCGGCCGGAGGATCTCATCGAGCTCGCCGAGCACCAGCTGCTGCACGCGCATCACGTTGGTCACGGCACGCATCTCGTCGACGGCACCCCACCGATCGGCCCACTGCCGAGCGGCCTCCTCGATCGGGTCGAACGGAAGCGGTTCCTTGCGCGCCATGGGCAGGACTGTAGAGCGTCAGCGCACAGACTCGCGCAAGGTCGACGCCCGGGCTCGCCGGACCGCCATCGCGGCGACGAAGGTGGCAACCCCCGCGAGGGCTCCGACGACGACGGCGACGAGCAGGCTCAGCCCGCCCGCGTCGAGGGTTGGAACGACGCGTGGCGTGCGCAGCTCGTCGGCGAACCCCAACGTCAGCGTCCGCACCACGAGGTACTGAGACGCAGCTCCGGCGACCACCCCTGCGACGCCGGCGGCACCGAGCACGGCGAGGATCTCGACGAAGACAGCCCGAAGAATCTGCCTCCGCCGCACACCGACGACCCGCATCGACGCGGCGTCTCGTCGCCGCTCGGGCATCTGAACGGCGAGGGTGACTGCGAGTCCCGCGCCGGCAAGCACGATCGCGGCGAGCGCCGCGACGAGGTACAGGTTGAGCGACAGCGCGTACGCGTCCTGGTCGAGCACGCCTTTGACACTCGAGAGCTGTGTCCGCGACGTGACGCCGGCATCGTGGAGGGCACTGAGCATCTCGGCCGGAGTGTCGCCGCGAGCAAGCACATACGCCTGCGTCGAGGTGTCAGGGATGATCTGGTCGCGGATCATCATCGTGTAGTCGATGACGATGCCGTGCGGTCCGAGGAACGGCATCGAGTCGGTGATGCCGACCGATTGGACGGGCAGTCCGTCGACTCCCCCGTTGTCGAGAACCTCGACGTCACCCGCCACACCGAGCAGCGTCTCGTCGGCGGTCCGTCCCGTCAGCACTGGACGCGCCGCCGGCACATCTGACGGAGTGACGCCCTGGAGGGTTGCCTGGCCCGCCGTGTCGATCGTCACCCGGAGTTGGCCGCCCGGTGCCGATGACACCTTCGTGTCGTTGGGGGTGGCGCCGGTGTACGACACGTCCGAGCGCCACGCCGACCCCTCGGTGAACGACGGCATCGGCGTGCCGTCGACCGTCAACGCGGTGACGTCGAGACTGCCCTTCATCGTCAGCTGCGTCGCGGCGCCGCCTCCGATGAAGATCGAGAGAATCTCGCAGCCGTCGCGGCAGAACTTAGCCTTGGTCGTCCGGGTCGCGACACCCTCGGGGAACGGCCCCAGGAACACCCGGCGCGCGACGCCCGGACCCTCCGACAGCAGCTGGACCGAAACGCCGAGGCTCGTGCCGCCGCTGTCGATCTGGTTGTCGATCGTCAGCCCGAGGCTGCTGCCCTCGAAGGCGAGCGGCTCACCCGCCGGTCCGAGCATCCCGGCGACGTCGGAGCCATCGTGACCGGGCGTCCAGGTTTCGGGCCAGACGCCGACGCGCCCAAGGCGAGGCGTGTCGAGGACCAGCTTCTCCCCCTCCTCGCCGTTGATGACGACACCCGCCGCCATCAGATACTTGCCGTCCGGATCGATCTGGTGCGTCAGGGCGACCGTCTCCGACAAGGTTCGCGGCGACACGTAGGAGTTGTCCGCGCCCACCGCTGTCGCCGCAACGCTTGTTCTCCACGCGCTCGCCGCCGCATAGACGCCCGCGGCGAATACGGCGATCGCGAGGGCGGCGGTCAGCGGCAGGATGACGAGGCTTGCCTCACGACGTCGGCTGACAGCCCTCGTGGCGACGAATCCGGTGATCCCGCGCCGGCTCGAGGTGCGCCGCGCCCACTGCCGGGCAATCACCACCGCCGCAGCGCTCGTGATCAAACCGACCGCGGCAGCCAGCAGGAGCGGGAGCGCGACATCGGACGACTGCGGGTCGGAGCGCGCCTTCGTCGTGATGCTGCCCGCGACCACCACTCCGGCCGTGACCAGCAGGGCTGCCTTGGCCACAAATGCCCACCGCGAGGACTTCGTCGGCCGGCGAACCCCAGCGAGCTGCGATGACAGCGGCTCGCTGAGGGCGCGACCGACGCTGAAGACGGTGGCGGCGACCGCGCAGGCGAACACGACCGCCGCGGCCACGATGCTGCCCGTCGCGAGCGAAACGGGGACGCCGTCGATCAACCAGAGTCGACCGAGCCCGACGGCGGCTCCGTATCCGAGCGCGATTCCGAGCGGCGTGGCGAGAGCCATCACCGTCAGGGGCTCGGCGAGTCCGAACGCCCACATCTGCCGGCCGCTCAACCCGCGAATCGAGGCGAGCGCCACCTCGCTCCTGCGCTGATCCGCAGCCGCGCTGAGCAGCCGGACTAGCAGCGCGAGCGCCACGAGGACGAGCGAGACGACTGCAGGCAGAACCGTGTTCCCCGCCGTGTCGCGGTTGGCGTCGATCTCAGTGATGACGTATTGGAGGGTGTTGTCCTTGCTGACGGTGAAGGTTCCGTCGGCCGCCCCCGGCAATGCCTCGGGCAGAGTGACGACCGCCTTGCGGGCGGCGCGCACCTGATCGGGCGAGATATCCGGCGGCGTATTGAGCTGACGGTCGACGTCCACCAGCCAGCCGCGCGAGAAGGCGTCGAACGTCTGCCGATCGACGATCAGCGGCGCCGGCAGGTACGGCGACGGGCCGGAGACCGTCTCGGCCGGCGGCGTGGTGCGATAGCGGCTGTCGTCGAAGATGAAGTCGACGGCGTCGTCGGGGACTGTGTACGTGCCGACGATGTCGAGCCCGCTCTTCAGGCCCGGGAACGGGATGTGGTCGCCCACCGACACCCGGCTGAACACGGCGTCTGCCTTGAGCAGCATCGTCTCGCCGACGGCGGTCGGGCACCGGCCCTTGACGTCGAGATGTGAGCAGACGTCGTTCTTGGCCAGCAGGTGCGCCGAGCCGGGGTACGGCTCCGGGAGCACATCGGTGACGGGGACCGAGCCCGACTCGAGGCTCAGCGAGGCGTCGCCGAAGAGCCCTTCGAGATGCTGCGCTCCGAATCCCGGCGCTCTGTCGAGCGCCTCGTCGACTCCGACGTCGACTCCGGCTGGCGGCGTCCACTTGAACGACACACCGCTCTCGACCGGCGTCGTCTCGCGAAGACGGGCGACAAGGAAGGACTGCGACGACGACCGTTCGTAGGCCGGCCCCAGCACCGCGGACGCGATCGCGACGCCAGCCAGCAGCAGACAGCCGACCGTCAAGGTCGAGCGTGCTCGCATGCCCCGCACGACCGCAGCAGCGAGGGTGACCGACCCGGCGGCTCCGGTGTGCCGGCTCACGGGAGCCTCACTGGGGATCTCACTGGGGATCTCACGGGGGATCCCCGCGCAGGATGCTCGGCGGCGACATGCGGGCCACCGACCGGTAGGCGGCGAACGTACCCGCGCCGACGACGAGCGCCGCGCCGATCGCCGCGCCCACGATCGATGTCATGTCTGGCGTGCTCGTCAGCACGGGCGAGTAGGTCGACACGGGGACGAGGTCGAGGTTCGCGATTGCTACCCGCGACGCCGTCCACCCCGCGACGGCGACGAGGACGAGCGCCGTCGAGGCGAGCCACAGAGCCTCGGTTCGTATCGCCGACGTCAGGGTTCGCGTCGGCACGCCCGTGACGCGAAGGCTCGCCGCCTCCTGCTGCCGGTCGCGGCGCTGGGCTGCGGCTGAGGAGGCCAGGCCGAGAAGTGCGATCAGGGCAGCGAACGCGCTCATCAGCGTGTAGAGCCGCACCCCCTGCGCCGACGGCTGCGCCATCGCGCTGTCGAAGGCGCTGGCGAAGCCGCGGGGCTGACCGACGAGCCCGCTCGCGTCGAGCCCGTCGAGCACGGACTGCGGCGTGTCTGCTCGCGCGACGATATAGGTGGTCGCCGTCGGGACGACCGGCGTGCTCGCGGCCAATGCGCGCGAAAGGTCCATCAGCATTCCCTGGCGCCCGACGAACGGAAGGATTGCAGCGGTGCCCGCCTGCGTCACTATGCGCTCGGAGCCGTCGACGGAGTATCCGATGGTCTTGTGTGCGTCCCGGTTGACCGACAGGCCCGGCGTGAAGAGCGCGCTCAGCGACTGCTGCGCCGCGATCGCGCTGACGGTGACGCTGTCGCCGTAGTAGGTCAGCGAGACTCGCAGCCCGCCGGCGGTCTGCTGCGCGTCGCCGTACCGGCTCTCGCCCCGCCAGCGTCCCTCGTCGAGCAGCGAGTGATCGCCGAACCTGATCGATGAGATGACGAGGTCCCGGAAGGGACGAATGTGGAAGCCGTCAATGACGATCTGGTTGACGACGCACCCCTCCGCACACGCTGGGCGCACCTTGGCGCTGACCTCGACGTCTCCTGTGCTCGGCGGGTTGTGCGGCGGTCGAAGGATGACCGTCGCCACCCCGCCGCGCGGTGTCGCGTAGTAGACCGAGACCTCGACCCGCCGGTTCGTCGCAAGCGACGCCGCATCGAAGGTTGCGGTGACGGTGTCGCCGTCCACCGGGGCAACGGCGGCGCCGGTCTCGAGACTGCTCGCCTTCGACCCGATCGAGGCCGCCCCGGTGCCGGCGAAGAAATCACCGACGACGTTGTCCCACCGGTCCATGTCGGCGAACGCCCTCCGGTAGGTCTCGGACTTGTCCGGCGCGGACACCATTGCCATCAGCCAGCGCCCGTCGGGGTCGACCTGATGGGTTGCCTCGTACGCGCCGAGCGTGGCTCCCGAGTCGACCGTGTACTGGATCGGACCGCCCATCGCAATCCGCGTCGACTCGTCCTGCCACGCGGTCGCGACAGCGCCCGCGCTCGCGGTGACGGCGGCGACGACCCCCGCGGCGATGACGACGCGGGCACCGAATGCCGTGTCGGAACGGCGGGCCAGGCGCCTGATGGCGAGGAAGGGGGCGAGACCGCTGTCGTGCCGACCAGGTCGCGTCATTGCGGTTCCGAATCCGCGCACGAGCCAGACGGCGGCCTGCCCGGCAGCCAGCCCCAAGAGCACGGGCGTCAGCAGCGACGGGTCTGCGATCGCCGCCCACCCGGCGCGGGTTCCGGCGTGCTGCGTCGACTCGTACACGGCGACCGCCGCGGCAACGACGATGCCCGTCTGGCCGAGCAGAACGATCGCGGCGGCGGGCGTCGGGCGATGCGACGCGTCGAGCTGCTCGATGAGGGGTTCGCGGACGACGCGCCAACTGCCGGCGACGACCGAGGCCACGACGCACGCCACGGCGGCGCCGGCGGCAATCCACGCCGCCTTGCTGATCGCGGCGTCCGCGTGACCGTCCCCCTGGTCGAGCCACACCCGGACGGCGCCCGCGAGCACGACCTTTCCCACAGCGACACCGACGGCAGCCCCGACGGCGATCAGCACGAGCGGCTCGGCGAGGAACGACACGAACAGACCGACCCCGTGCCGCCCGCGAATCTGCGCGAGCGCGATCTCGGTCCTGCGCTCGCGAGCGGTCGCCGCAGCCTGCACGCTCGTCACGACTGCGCCGAGCACCAGGAGGACTCCGATCGAGCCGATCGGCGTGTCGGTCAACTCGCTGTAGCGGACCGACACCATGCAGCCGGCGACGACGGCAGCGGTCAGCGCGATCAGCATCAGGGCGCCGACCCCGCGCCACAGAAGCCCCCGCACCACCTGATTCATCGGCTACCCCCGCAACGCAGAGCGGTGCCGGCCGACCGGAGCGATGCGGTCGGTCAGCATGCCTTCGTCGATGACGAAGTGCCGATCAGACGCGTCGACCACCGCGGAGTCGTGCGTGGCCACGACCACGACGGCCCCTCGTCGGGCCTCGATGCGGAGCTCCGCCATCACGTGCTCGCGGTTGCCCTCGTCGAGCTCGCTGGTGGGCTCGTCGGCCAGCAGCACAGCTGCCCCGGCAACAAACGCACGCGCGCACGCGACCCGCTGCATCTGACCGCCGGACAGCTCCTCGACCTGACGCTCGCCGAGATCGCCGATGTGAAACCGATCGAGGGCGGCCCCGGCGCGCTCGTCGACGGTCGCGACATCGGCGCCGCGCGCCCGCAGGGCGATGGCGACGTTCTCGCGAGCGGTGAGGATCGGAACGAGCCCGTACACCTGCAGCACGAACGCCACCTCGGACGGCGGATCGCCGTCGCCTCCCCAGGTCGCCCGCCCGTCGTAGGTCGCGGTGCCCGCGGTCGGCGCGAGCAGTCCGCCGGCGACCGAGAGCATCGACGTCTTGCCGGAGCCTGACGGACCAGACACCGCGGTGACCTCTCCGGACCGGAACTCCAGGCTCATCGGGTGCAGAATCTGCCGGCCGCCGATCACCAGCTCGATGCCGTCGAGGACGAGCGAGCCGGTCACGAGAGCTCTCCCGCCGAACCTGCGTGCACCGCGCCGCCCGGACGACTCACCATCAGGGTGTCGATGTCCTCGGGCTCGATGCGCACCAGAGTGCCGGGAGGCCAGTTCTCGCCGAGGTGTGCCGGCAGGTGGAGGACGCCGTCGCGGCCGATGACGACGTACTCCGCGCCGTGCCGACCCTCCGCGCCGACCCGTCCGCCCTTCATCGTGATCGTTCGCTGGAAGGTTGCGGCGACCTCCGGCTGGTGGGTCACCACGACGATCGTCGTGCCGAGGTCGTCGCCAAGGCCGTGGATCAGTTCGAGCA
>DATIOH010000116.1:0-6393 GCA_035473375.1 Nocardioidaceae bacterium
TATGTCGTCGAGGAGCGCATGACCGTCGACGTCACGGTCATGGTCGACGGATCGGTCGTCGAGACCGGATGGGCGCTCAACGAGGTCAGCGTCGAGAAGTCCGCTCGACAGCGAATGCTCGAGGTCGTCGTCGAGGTCGACGGCCGGCCGCTCTCGCGGTGGGGCTGCGACGGCGTTGTGCTCGCGACGCCGACCGGCTCGACCGCCTATGCGTTCAGCGCAGGCGGCCCAGTCGTGTGGCCCGAGGTCGAGGCGCTGCTTCTCGTTCCCATCAGCGCGCACGCGCTCTTCGCCCGTCCGCTCGTCGCGTCACCGGACTCAACGCTCGCGGTTGAGGTTCTGGCCGACACGAGAGGAGGCGGCGTGATGTGGTGCGACGGCCGCCGGGCTATCGACCTCGAGGCGGGTGCGCGCGTCGAGGTGCGTCGCGGCTCGCACCCAGTCAAGCTCGCCAGGCTCCACCACGCTCCGTTCACCGACCGGCTGGTGGCAAAGTTTGGGCTGCCCGTGACCGGATGGCGCGGTGCTGCGGAGCGACGGCGACGACTCGACGGCCACACCGATGCTTGAGTCGTTGACGATTGCCGGGCTCGGCGTGATCGACTCGGCCGAGCTCGAGTTCGGCCCCGGGTTCACCGTGCTCACCGGCGAGACGGGAGCCGGCAAGACGATGGTGGTCACCGCGCTCGGGCTGTTGCTGGGCGGACGCGCCGACAGCGGAGCAGTGCGGCAGGGCGCGAAGCAAGCGCGGGTCGAGGGCGCCCTTCGCGTCGACGATCGCGTGACCGCAGCGCAGGCGGTGACAGCGCGCGCCGACGACGCCGGCGCCGAGATTGACGACGGCTGCCTGATCCTGGCCCGCACGGTGAGCGCCGAAGGTCGGTCGCGTGCATTCGCCGGCGGGGCGGGAGTCCCGGCCGCGCTGGTGGCCGAGCTCGCGCAAGACCTGGTCGCCGTCCACGGGCAGAACGATCAGCAGCGGCTGCTTGGACCGTCCGAGCAGCGTGACCGGCTCGATGCATTCGGCGGCGACAAGCTGCTCGCCGTCCGGTCGGACTATCGCGACGCGTTCGAGCGGCTGAGCGACGCCCAGCGTCGCCTCGACGAGCTCTCCACGCGCCGTCGCGAGCGGGCGCAGGAGGCCGACGCACTCCGGTTCGCCATTGGCGAGATCGACGCGGTCGGGCCGCGCGAAGGCGAGGACGACGAGCTGCGGGCGGAGGAGTCACGGCTTGCGCACGTCGACGGCTTGCGCCGTGCTGCCGACGAGGCCCGGACCGCCCTCAGCGGTGACGAGACGGCCTCCGACGGCCTCGACGCCATGTCGATGGTCGCGCAGGCGCGTCGGGCGCTCGACGCCGAGCGTGGCCACGACCCACGCGTCGCCGAGCTTGCCGACCAGCTCGCGTCCGCCTCCTATGCGCTTGCCGACACGGCGGCCGACGTCGCCGCCTATGCTGCCGACCTCGAAGTCGACCCAGCCCGACTCCAGGCTGTCCAGGAGCGGCGGGCGGCGCTGGGGGTGTTGCTGCGCAAGTACGGCGACCGGGTCGACGACGTTCTCGCGTGGCACCGGACCGCCCTGGCGCGGCTGGCCGAGCTCGACGACGACGACACAGCCGTCGAGCGGCTCACCAGCGAGGTCGCCGACCTGGGCGAGGAGTCATTGAGCCTTGGGCACAAGCTGACGGGACTCCGACGCAAGGCTGCGACGCTGTTGGGTGGCCAGGTGACGGCCGAGCTCGCCGCACTCGCCATGCCGCACGCGGTCTTGACCGTGTCGGTGACCGACCTTGCCACGCCGAGTCCCGAGGGCCTCGACGAGGTGGCGTTCCTGTTTGCTGCGCACGAGGGCGCCGAGCCACGGCCGCTGCAGCGCGGCGCGTCCGGAGGCGAGCTGTCGCGCGTCATGCTCGCGATCGAGGTCTGCATGGTCGGGAGCCGGCCAGTGCCGACGATGGTGTTCGACGAGGTCGACGCCGGGGTCGGCGGCAAGAGCGCTGTCGAGGTCGGTCGACGTCTGGCTCGGCTGGCGCGCGACGCCCAGGTCCTGGTCGTGACCCATCTGCCGCAGGTGGCCGCCTTCGCCGACGAGCACTTCGCGGTCGTCAAAGACGAGGACGGGCACATCACCACGAGCGGCGTTACCCGGCTCGACGAGGCCGGCCGCCGGAGCGAGCTGTCGCGCATGCTCGCGGGCCTCGAAGACTCCGACACGGGGCTTGCCCACGCCGACGAGCTGGTCGCCATGGCCCGCCAGGAACGCGCCTCCTGACACTGGGACTGCTCGCGCGGTTCCAGACCAGCCACACCCGCCACGCCAGTCACAGCCAGATGCAGGGCCGAGACGGTCTGCTTTGGCAGCATTGTCCAACGATGAGACTTGCATCCCTGCGCCGAGCGCGCTCACGAACTCGCCCCGGCGTCACCGGGATCGCCCGCCTCGACCGACGCACCTGGTCGGCCGTCAAACGCGTCAGGCCTGGCGACGTCGCCGTGATCGACCATGTCGACATCGACCGCGGGGCCGCCGAGGCGCTCGTCGCCGCCGGCACGGTCGCGGTCGTCAACATCGCGCCGTCGGTGTCAGGGCGCTACCCGTGCCTCGGTCCGGGCGTGCTTGTCGAAGCCGGCGTCACGCTCGTCGACAATGTCGGCGCAGACGCGTTCGCCGCGATCAACGACGGCGACCTGATCCGCATCGAGGGCGACTGCGTCTACCAAGGCGACACGCTCGTCGCTACCGGAGTGCTCCAGACGGCTGAGTCGATCGATCGCGAGATCGAGGCGTCGAAGGACGGGCTTGCCAGTCAGCTGGAGGCCTTTAGCGCGAACGCGATCGAGCACCTGCGCCGCGAGCAGGGCCTCCTGCTCGACGGACGGGGCGTTCCCGACGTCCGGACGCCGTTCAGGGGCAAGCAGGTGCTCGTCGTCTCGCGCGCCTACGACTTCAAGCGCGACCTCGCGTCGCTCAAGACCTACGTCCGCGAGAACTCGCCGGTGCTCGTCGGCGTCGAGGCCGGGGCTGACGCACTGCTCGAGGCCGGCTACCGCCCCACCGTGATCGTCGGCGATCTGTCTGACGTGTCGGAGGCTGCGCTGCGCAGCGGCGCGGAGGTCGTCGTCCGCGCCGGGGCCGATGGTCGAACGCCGAGTCTCGACCGGCTCGAGCGGCTCGGGGTGACCCATACGGTCTTCGAGACCGGCGGCACGTCCGAGGACGCCGCGATCGTGCTTGCACACACGCACGGCGCGATGCTGATTGTCACGGCTGGCTCGCACGCGTCGCTCGTCGAGTTCATCGACCGGGGCCGATCGGGGATGGCGAGCTCGTTCCTGACCCGCGCCGCCGTCGGGCCGACCGTTGTCGATGCGAAGGCGGTTGCCGCGCTGTACCGCAATCGTGTCCGCGGCTGGCTGGTGACGCTGTTGGTCCTGCTCGCGCTGTTGATGGTGTCGGCGGCGGTCTTCGCGACACCTGTCGGCCAAGACTGGTGGCAGCACCTGAGCGATTGGGCGGGCGGCGTCTACGACGACGTGCGGGGACAGCTCTGATGGGCCTTGTTCGGCGCAACATCTTCCCGTTGTTCGGCGCCGGCACGACGCTCGCGCTGGGCATCGCGCTCGGAGCCGGGGCGCTCCAGGGCGACAGCGGCGGCAGTGGAGCAGGCTCGCTCGAGGAGGCGAACGCGAAGCTGACCCAGCAGGTGGCTGCCGTGCGCGGCAGCTCGGCATTCGGCGAGTCGCTCGCTGCGGCGGCGTCGGCGAGCTGGCTGCACGGCCAGTTGCCCGGCGAGTCGGTCACGCTGATCGTGCTGCCCGGCGTCTCCGACGACCGCGTCGACGCGACGAGCGACGCGGTCAAGGCCGCAGGAGGAACTGTCGCGATCACGGCGCACTTGGCCGACGATCTTCTGGACGCGGGCCACAAGACCTACGTCAGCAGTGTGGCGACGAGTTCCCTCGACGGGGCGGGCAAGGTCGACGGTGCCAAGAGCAAGGACCCTTACGAGCAGCTCGGCTCGTTGCTCGGCCGGGCGTATGTCGCCCAGCCCGACCGCCTCGACTTCGACGACATCGCGACCAAGATCGACTCCGAGCTACAGGGCGCGAAGCTGGTCACTGTCGACGGCGACCCGGCGCAGCGCGGGTCGCTGGTGCTCGTGCTCGGCTCCGGAGCCCATGGCTCTGACGTCGGGGTGCAGGCGACGAGCCTCATCGCGGCCATCCTCGTCGAGCGTCTCGCCGCAGTCTCGGGCGGCGCACTGCTAGTGACGCCGCCGACAGGCGCCGACGCCGGCGGTGTGATCGGGACAGTCCGCGCCAACGGGGCGTCCGGCAAGCGCCTGTCGACGATCAACGTCACCGACGGAACTGTCGCGCAGGTCTCGGCGGTCTACGCCCTGGCTGCGTCCGCACGGGGCAAAGGCGGCAACTTCGGCGTGGACGGCTCGAAGACGATCCTCCCGCCGAGGCTCGCGAACCACGCCGGGTAGCCACGACAGGCGGGCCGGCCACGACGACGCGGCGCGCCCCATGCCCAAAACTGTCGACTTGGTTGATAGATTGGAATCCCGTGGACGGGCGGGCCTTCTCGCCGCACACCGATCGCGGGAGTGAGATTGGCATCTTCGACGCCGACTAAGCATCTTTTCGTGACCGGGGGAGTCGCGTCCTCGCTCGGCAAGGGCCTCACGGCCTCGTCGCTCGGACGCCTGCTGAAGTCGCGCGGCCTCCGCGTCACGATGCAGAAGCTCGACCCGTACCTCAACGTCGACCCGGGCACGATGAACCCGTTTCAGCACGGCGAGGTCTTCGTCACCGACGACGGCGCCGAGACTGACCTCGACATCGGCCACTACGAGCGATTCCTCGACGTCGACCTTGCACAGAAGGCCAACGTCACCACGGGGCAGGTCTACTCGACGGTGATCGCCAAGGAGCGTCGCGGAGACTACCTCGGAGACACCGTCCAGGTCATCCCGCACATCACCAACGAGATCAAGGCCCGCATCCTCGCGATGGCGGGCCCTGACGTCGACATTGTGATCACGGAGATCGGCGGCACGGTCGGCGACATCGAGTCGCTTCCGTTCCTCGAGGCCGCGCGCCAGGTTCGGCATGAGGTTGGTCGTGACAACTGCTTCTTCCTGCATATCTCGTTGGTGCCGTACATCGGTCCGTCGGGGGAGCTCAAGACCAAACCGACCCAGCACTCCGTCGCCGCGCTCCGCTCCATCGGTATCGCCCCGGACGCCATCGTGTGCCGGGCCGACCGCGAGATCCCGGCCAGCGTCAAGCGAAAGATCTCGCTGATGTGCGACGTCGACGACGACGCAGTCGTGGCCGCAGTCGACGCTCCGTCGATCTACGACATCCCGAAGGTCCTTCACACCGAGGGCCTCGACGCGTATGTCGTGCGACGGCTCAACCTGCCGTTCCGCGACGTCGACTGGACCGGCTGGGACGCGCTGCTGCAGCGGGTGCACCATCCGGACGAGGAGGTCACGGTCGCCCTCGTCGGCAAGTACGTCGACCTCCACGACGCATATCTGTCGGTCGCCGAGGCGCTGCGTGCCGGCGGATTCGCCCACTCGGCCCGCGTCAACCTGCGTTGGGTTCCATCTGACGACTGCGAGACGCCGGAAGGCGCGTCGCTGCATCTGGGCGACGTCGATGCCATCTGTGTCCCGGGCGGGTTCGGCGTCAGGGGCATCGAGGGCAAGGTCGGGGCGCTGCGCTATGCCCGCGAGCACGCGATTCCCACCCTCGGCCTGTGCCTCGGCCTGCAGTGCATGGTGATCGAGTTCGCCCGCAACGTTGCAGGGCTCAGAGACGCGGGCTCGACCGAGTTCGAGCCCGAGGCGAGCGAGCCGGTCATCGCCACGATGGACGAGCAGCGCGACATCGTCCGCGGCGAGGGCGACATGGGGGGCACGATGCGGCTCGGCCTCTATGCGGCCGACCTCGTCCCCGGCTCCCTGGTTGCCGAGGCATACGGCCAACTGCGGGTCGAGGAGCGTCACCGCCACCGATACGAGGTCAACAACAAGTTCCGCGGCGATCTCGAGGCGGGCGGTCTCGTCTTCTCGGGGCTGTCTCCGGATCGCGAGCTGGTCGAGTACGTCGAGTTGCCGCGCGAGACGCATCCCTACTACGTCGCCACCCAGGCGCACCCCGAGCTCCGGTCGCGCCCGACCCGGCCGCATCCGCTGTTCAGCGGGCTGATCGGTGCGGCCCTCCAGCGCCAGCGCGAGCTTCGGCTGCCCGTCGACGAGTCCGGGCTGCGACGCGCAGTGCTCGAGCCCGCCGAGTGACGCCGCTTGCCGACGAGCCCGAGACGTGGCCGGTGGCGTCGTCGGACGTAGTCGGCGAGGGCGGACTCGTCCGGCT
>DATIOH010000117.1:0-4953 GCA_035473375.1 Nocardioidaceae bacterium
GGGCTTGACGACCGGCGCGGCGCTCGGCGCCGTCGGAGCCGCGCTGCTCGACCTCGACCGGACGCGTGGCGCCGTCGCCAACGCTGTCGCGCCGCTGACCGGTACGGCGACCGGGGCGTTGGGCTCTGGTCTGCTCGTCGAGTACCTGCCAGAGCCGTCGCATCTGGTGTATCTCGTTCTGTCGGCGGTGTTCGCCCTGCAGGTTGTCGGCGTGGCGTTGATCGCGGAGCCGGGGAGCCGCCGTCCTGGTGCGGTTGCCTCGCTCCGTCCGACGTTCGCCGTGCCGGCGCACATCAGGCGGCCGCTCGCTGTCGC
The DNA here is from genome assembly GCA_035473375.1 of Nocardioidaceae bacterium. GTDB lineage: Bacteria > Actinomycetota > Actinomycetes > Propionibacteriales > Nocardioidaceae > DATIOH01. The sequence continues at coordinate 316 of DATIOH010000117.1, forward strand.
GGTCCCCGCCCTGGTGGCCTCGTGGGCGCTGGCCGGCTTCTACGGGTCGCTCTCGCCGGCGCTCGTCCGGCAGCTCGCGAGTTCGGACTCGTTCGCGCTGGGCGGGCTGGCGCTGTTCGCGCTCGCCGCAGGCGCTGCCGTCTCGGTGCTGTTCGTGGCATCCGCGTCACCGCACCGCACCATGGCCATCGGCACCATCGTGTTGTTCGTCGGCGTCGGCGTCACCCTCGTCGCCGTTGCGTACAGCCTGCCGATCACGTTCTTTGTCGGCGCAGCGATCGCAGGCGCCGGTTTCGGCCCGTCCTTCCAGGGGAGCCTGCGCACCGTGCTGGGGCAGGTCGAGGCCCATCAGCGGGCCGGCGTGCTGTCGGTGGTCTTCGTTGTGTCGTATCTGGCGATGGGCCTTCCGGCTGTCATCGGCGGGGTGCTCGTCGTCGACGGTGGGGGCCTGATCAATGCCGCTCGCGAGTATGGCCTCGGCGTCATGGTGCTTGCCGCGATCGCGCTCGTGGGCCTGGCGATGGAGTCGCGCCGACGTCAGCCCAGCGACGAGCTCAGCGAACAGCTGAACAGCGACTTGGGTGCAGGATCAGCGGCGATCCCACGCACCGGTCGCGAACCACGACCCTGCACGGAACTCGCGGCGTGAGTCTGACGCCGGTCGCGGCGGGTCAGGTGGTCGCGATCGCCGACAGGACTCCGTAGGCAACCTCGGGTCCTGCGACGTCACCGTGGCTCGAGATGTAGGCGTCGGCGAGCAAGTTGTGCAGCCGACCGCCCTCGAGGTCGTAGCCGGCGTCTGCCACGGCCAGCAGGGCCTGCTCGACAGCCTCGGGCGTCTTCTGGGCGCCGTTGCGCCCGAGCCCGCCGTACTTGTCGTCTTTGTCGCCCACTGACTGCGCGACCTGGCCCGCGATGCGCGAGACGATCGCGTACGCGATGCCGACGGCCTTGTCGTTCTTGGTGTGTGTGATAAGCACCGGACCGGTGATCCGATGGGTGAGAACGACCGGTCGGAACAGTCCGTCGTCACCAGGCTCCCAGTCGTGCGCGAAGCTGTAGTGCGAGAACGCGGCCTGCAGCAGCGACATCGTCGAGATCGGCAGCACGTCGTCGCCGGCTCGAGCAGCCGCCGTCACCACGCGCGCGCCGAAGCTGTGTCCGGCGAGGTGGATCCGCAGTTCTGGCGCCGCCGCGCGAATGTCGTCCAACAGGCCAGCCACGCCGGTCTCGCCGACGGTGCCAGCACGCGCCTTCATCTCGTAGTACGTGCCGACGTTCAGCAGATTGCGGGCAGCCCGAAACGCCGTGCCGAGAACGTCACCGAGGCCGGCCGCGCCTCCTTGAGTCAGCGAGCCTGGCGGTCGGGGACCGACGAAGACAGGTCGCCCGAGTCGGTCCATCAGCTCGGCTCCGTCTTGGTGGAAGAATTCGTCCGATGCGTCCTCGGCGTCGGTCGGCGCGCCGCCAACGGCTTTCCGCACGAGATCGGCGAAGGCAGTCCGCGCGTCGGGGTCGTCGTCGAGCCGGTCGACCAGATCGCGGGCCTCCTTGAGAGCCTGCGAGGCGTCGTCGCGGTCGACGAAGTCGGCGAGTTGGTCGAGCTCGGAGCGGATAGCGTCTGCGTCGGCGCCTCCGCCGACCGACGCCGCGCCCCCGGGAATCAGGTCTGACTCGGCGAATCGCTTCGACGGCCAGAGAACTCCGACGATCGCGAGCATCCGGTCGCCGTACGACGCGGGAGCTGAGTGGTCGAGCACGCCGCGCATGCTGGCGGCGAGGTTCGCGTAGAGAGCTCGCGCCTCTGCCATGTCGTTGTTCCAGCCGTGCGAGATCACGAGGACGTCGGTGACCCCCGTGTGCTCGGCGAGGGCGACAGCGGCCGTCCGCTCGTTCGCGTCGACCACGTTTCCGTCGACGTCGAAGCGAACCTCGGCGTACGGGAATCCAGACAGGTCTGTCATCGTCTCTCCTCGGTGATGCGCAGCCGGGGCTGCTCAGACGGATTGGAGTGCGTGCAGGAGGTCGACCAGGCCGTTGCCCTGGAAGTCGCGCACCCGCTTCAGGTCGACCGCCGAGTGCACGAAGATGTCCTTCACGCGGTCCGGCTCGCCGATGAACTCATTTCGGACCGAGAGGAACGCGGCGATCGCTCCCGACACATGCGGGGCGGCCATGCTGGTTCCGCTGTCTTCTAGGTAATCCCAGTCCTTGCCGCTTGCATGGGCGCGGAGAGCGCCGGCCGCGGGGGCGAGGATCCGCTCACCGGGCGCGACCAGGTCGGGCTTCAGCCGACCGTCGCCGGTGGGGCCCTTTGACGAGAAGAACGAGACTCCGTACTGATGCGGAGAGTCGCGATGCGTCGAGCCCACGGTGATCGCGCCCTCGGCGTTGCCGGGGTCGTTGATCGTCACGTCGAGGCCGGCGGCCGTCGAGCTTTCGCCGGAGAAGTCCTGATTCCATCCGTACCCGGTGTTGCCGGCGGACACGACGACAACGACGCCGGTCGAGACCAGCTGGTTGACCTCGTTGCACAGCGGGCTGTGGCCACAGGCGAACCACTCTGGGTCGAACGGGTAGCCGACGCTGAGGTTGACGCCGTGGATCTTGACATCGCGCCCGTTGTCGTTGATGCGCGAGATCTCCTGCAACGCGGCGATGATCGTGCTCGTCTCGCCGTCGCCGTTCTCGTCGAGCACCTTGAAGCTCACGAGCTTGGCCTTCGGCGCCATTCCCGAGATCTCCGTGACCTGGACTTCGTCGTACGCCGTCTGGCCGGACTCGTCGCGCACCCGCCGTGCGGCAGCCAGTGGTGCTGACCGGGTGCCCTTCGCGGACCCCGCGAGGATGCCGGCGACATGCGTTCCATGCCCGAACTCGTCGGTGAGCGGAGACTTTCCGCCGACGAAGTCGCGATGCTCGATCGGAGCCTCGAGATCGAGGTTCTTGTACTTCTTGAAGTGCGGGTGCTTTCCGTCGATCCCCGAGTCGAGGACGGCCCAGACGATTCCGTCTCCCCACGCCGAGAACGTCGAGCGCGCGGCGTCGACCTTGACGGTCGCGATCGACCTGTTCGTGTGCGCGCGCACCTTGAAATCCGGCCAGATGCGGTAGATCGCCTGCTCGCTGCGAGAACGCGTCGCAGCGTGGCGGTCCTCCTCGGCCACTCGGCGGACGACAGCGGGTTCGAGAGCCGCGACGACGTACTGGCCGCCGGGCATGCTGCGACCATCGTCGACGCCCTGCGGTGCGCCGCTCCCGACCGCGCCAATCGCCTCGCTGATGAGGTCGCGCACGCGCAGCGCGGCGTTCGCGGTCCCGCCGATGTAGTCGAAGTTGAGGTCGACGACCACCCTGACGGTCGCGGACAGCGCAGAGCGGGGTCCGTCGGACTCCGCCTCCGACGCGTCGAGCCGCCTCAGAAGCGGTGTCGTGATGGGCGACCTGTCGAGGGCCGCGCGGAGGTGTTCTCGATCGTCGTGCGACCTCGTCTGCTCGGCCATCTGGGGGTCCCCTCTGAAACGTCGAGGTGTTGTCCCTCATCAGGAGTGCTGCGGCAGCCGATCAGATACCGACCTGAGCGACGCGACGTGGCCGCCGGCACGAACGGACGCGGGCTTGGCCCGTTCGTGCTAAGACGGGGTTGACGGAGTTCCACGCAAACTCTGACTTGGGGAAGTCATGCGCAGACTCACGACCACGCTCGCAGCGTTCGCCGCCGTGCTCGTCACAGCACTCGCAGTACTCGTTGCAGGGGGCATCGCCGTTCCGGTCGCGGCCGTTGCCCCGGCGACCACCGCATCACGTGCGGTCCACGCTGCTCTGACGACCGCGCCCGCGAGAGCGTCCAATCCGTTCCGGATCGCCAAGATCAACTACGCCCAGGGTGCGACGCTCAACTCTGAGTACCTGGTCGTCCACAACGTCAGCCGTCATCGCCACTCGCTGACGGGATATCTGATCGTCGACCCGAATGACAATCAGCGGTATCGCTTCCCGAAGACCGTGCTCCGCGCCGGCATGAGCGTCACGCTGCACACCGGACACGGCCACAACCGCGCCCACCACCGTTACTGGGGGCAGGACGATCCGATGTGGAACAACGACGGTGACCAGGCGCAGCTGCGGAACCCGCAGGGAAGGGTCGTCGACCGCTGCTCGTACGACGGGACCGAGGGCGGGACGAAGCTCTGCTAGTGCGGGGCGCTCGGCGGGACTAGGCGGGTATCGGCGACTCGAGCGTGGACGGCGCGACATTGATCAGCCGTTCGATGAGCGTGCGGTCGCCCTCGATCTCGACGTCGTCGAGGCGGCGTTCGACGAACATGTAGTAGATCGCCTGGGGGGTCCCTGAGATGACGACGTCGGCCTTGCCGACCGAGCCAGCGTGGGCGACCCCGTCGATCAGCGATGCGACGTCGCCGTCGGCCCGAAACTCGAAGTGACCGGACGGCGCGATCGGCGCGAGGACGCAGTCGACCGCGTTGGCGATCCAGCCCTCGAAGAGGTGGTCTTCGTCGGTCGGGGGACCGAGGGAGCGGGCGCCCCACAGCGCCATCTCTCGCAGGACCGGCCTCAGCTCGCGGCCGTAGTCGGTGAGGTCGTAGACCCGGGACGCGGCCGGCGGGGGGAGGGTGC
>DATIOH010000118.1:0-5070 GCA_035473375.1 Nocardioidaceae bacterium
GCCGCCAACACGCCTACCATGTGCACGTGCCTCCCAGCGATCGCGCGGTCTACGTGCATGTCGGCCCCGCGAAGACCGGCACCACCTACCTGCAAGACGTGCTGTGGCGAAATCGCGATCGGCTGCGTGAGCAGGGTCTGCTCTTTCCGGGGCGTGGCCCGGTCGCGCATTTCCACGCGGCGCTCGACCTGCGCGACATCAAGTTCGGTGGACACGACGATCCGCGCGTCGCGGGCGCCTGGGACCGCCTCGCGACGCAGGCGCGGGAGGCCCCGACCGCCGCGATCATCACGCACGAGATCCTCGCCGGAGCCGATGACGACCAGATCGAGCGAGTCGGCCGCGACCTCGCGGGCCGCGACATCCATGTCGTGTACGGCGCGCGAGACCTGGCCCGCCAACTGCCGGCGGTCTGGCAGGAGTCGCTGAAGAACCGCCGCAGGCGCCGATTCGACGCGTTCTTGTCGACGGTGCTCCGCCCCGGCGCCGAAGACGACCCGGGTCCGCGTGGGTTCTGGAGAGCGCAAGACGTCGTGGCCACGCTGGCTCGGTGGTCGCCGATCGCGCACCAGGTGCATGTCGTGACGCTGCCGCAGTCGGGCGCGGCGCCCGACACGCTTTGGCGCCGCTTCGCGACCGTCCTCGGTCTCGACGCAGACGGCTTCGACCTCGACGTCGCTCGGTCAAATGCGTCGCTGTCTGCCCACGAGGCCGAACTCCTGCGCCGGCTCAACCGCTCCCTGCCCGACGATCTCGAGTGGCCGCAGTACGACCGGATCGTCAAGCGCCGCTTCAACCGGGCGGCCAATCGGGGCTCCGACGGGCGGCGGATCCTCGTGCCGACGTCGCTCGCGGACGAGGTCCGCCAGCGCGCCGCCGCGATCCGCGACTCCCTGGCCGCGTCGGACTACGACATCGTCGGCGATCTCGACGACCTGCTCCCGGCGGCGTCGGCCTTCGACGACGGGCCGGCCGAGCGCATCAAGGTCGACGACGCCGAGGTCGACGCACTCGCGGCCGAAGTGCTCGCGGAGGCCAACCGCACGGACGCCGCTCCCGCCCGCAAGGCCCGCTCGCTGATGTCGCGGATCAAGACTCGGCGGGGTGCGGCCGATGGCTGACAACGCGAAGCGCGTCTTCTTCCACATCGGCGCCCCGAAGACCGGCACGACCTACCTGCAGAACGTCCTGTTCGCCAACCGGCCGGCGCTGACCGATCGCGGCGTGCTGTATCCGTACGCCGACGTCGGGCAGTCGTTCCGGTCGATGCAGGATTTCCGAGGTGTCGGGTGGGGCCGCGGCACTGCCTCAGAGTTCTCCGGCGAATGGGAGCAGGTGGCGTCGCAGGCCCGTGACTGGGACGGCGACACCGTCATCTTCTCCAACGAGCTGCTCGGCGGGGCTCCTCCTGCTCGAATCGAGGCGGGGCTCGCGTCGGTCGAGCCGGCGGAGGTGCACGTCGTCTTCACGGCGCGCGATTTCGCCCGACAGCTCGTGTCTGACTGGCAGGAGCACATCAAGCACAAGCACACCGTGACGCTCGAGCAATTCGTCGACGACCTCATCGAGTTCGGCCTCGACGCTCCAGAGCCATTCGGCCAGATGTTCTGGGGCATGCACGACGCCGCGTACATCCTGAGGCGATGGTCGGCGTTCGTACCCGTCGATCGAGTGCATGTGGTGACCGTCGCTCAACCCGGTGGCGAGCGCGACTCGCTCTGGAAGCGATTCTGCGCGGCCACCGGCCTCGATGCGTCGGCGTACGACACCGAGATCGAACGGGCCAACCCGTCGATGGGGGTCGCCGAGACCGAACTGGTCCGGCGGATGAACTTCGAGGTGCAGGCGATGGCGCCGGAGTTCTACGACCCGCTGGTCCGCAAGCTGCTGGCCGAGGAGATCCTCGGCGGCGGCGACCTGCGGCTCAAGCTGCCGACCGGGCGCATGGACTGGGTCATGCAACGCTCGCGTCAGCTGATCGACGAGCTCACCGCCGCGGGCTATCCCGTCGATGGCGATCTCGAGGATCTGATGCCGCGGCCCTCTGACCACGAGGGGTATGTGTCGCCGACCGACCTCGCCGATACCGACCTCGCCGACGCGTCGTTCCGTGCCGCGACGGGTCTGCTTCGCCAGGCCGGGCGCCAGCGAAGGCGGATCGGCGAGCTGCAGCACCAAGTCGACGGAACGACTCCGCCCTGGCTTCGCCCGCGAAGCAACCGGGACCGCCTTCGCGACCTCTATTGGGATGTGCGCGGCCGCGTCGGCCGCAGCTGGGTCGGCCGCCTCCTCAAGCGCCGCCGCTGAACGTCGAAACGCCAGCCGTGGTTGCGCGAAACGCCAGCCGCGGTTGCGCGAAACGCCAGCCGTGGTTGTCCCCCGAGCCATTCCTGGCGACTCGAGCAACCATCCCTGGCGACTCGAGCAACCATCCCTGGCGTTTCGGCGATTAGCTTGGGCGGTTGCGGGCTTGCTTGCGGGCGGCCTGGCGAGACTGTTGGCGGGCGGCGCGCTTGGCGTCGGCCTGGCTGATGAGCAGTTGATGGACGACGTCGAGCGACGCGGCCAGCAGCTCCGCCTCCGAGAGCTCGGTCGGGTCGTCTCCCCCGGCACCGGATCGCTGCGCGACCGGTATGAGGTCGGCCAGGTCGCCGACGACCTGATAGCCCGCCGTTGCGACGGCGTCGCAGATCTCTCGCGCCCGCGCTGAGAAGAAGGCGTGCTCATCGGGCGCCAACGCGACCTTGCGACCGTCGTCGATCGCCGTCAGGACATCGAGTTGTCGTCGCATGATGCGCCGGTACTGCGGCCAGGGGACGCCTTCGGCATGGCGTTCGTTGTATCGGCGGAGCAGCTCTGTCTGGAGCATGCTCAGCGACTCGTTCGCGGCACTGTCGGCGCTCGTGTCGACCTCGACGCCGGCCAGTCCGATCACGCTCGAGAACCGGTCCCAGAGAAGGGTGCGCGGACTTCCAGTTGGTGGAGCGGTCACCACATGGACGCGATCTGGGCTGATGCCGGTCGCGCTGCCCGACCAGCGATCGAGGGCCCGACCGGCATCCTGCGCGCCCCAGAACGACTTCGCCCCTGGCCCGCTGCCGTCGATCACCGAGCGGACGAAGTCGTGATAGGCGACGGTTTTCTGATTCTTGATCCGCTCCTGCCACACCGCGGGCACCTGACGGACGAGGTCGCGCGCGGTATAGATCACGTGCAGCTCGCCGTCGAACGACGAGACGGCCCGGTCGATCTGCCGACGAACGGCGAAGACGAAGTGCTCGCTCGAGAGCAAGACATCGGAGTCGGCGTCGTTGGCGAGACCGGCCAGGCGTTCCCAGCTGCCCTCGATCCCCTTCGTTCCCTCGCGCTGATCGGGCGTCTCGCGAAGATCCCAGACCGCCTTGTGGTGCGCATCGCCGAATGCTTCTGGGTAGACGATCCCGTGGGCGGCGAGCACATCGCGATTTCGCCCGCACAGCGCCTGCAGGTACGTGGTCCCTGTCTTCGGTGCGCCGATGTGCAGATAGATGCGCTTAGCCGGCACGTCGCAGCCTTCGTCGGACGCGGTCGCGCCACGCGCGCGCTCGAGCGCGGAACCAGCTCGGCGGAGGTGCAGGCGCCGGGGCCACGGGTGCGGGCCGACGCGGCGCTGGCGGGGGGGCCAGGAGGTAGTCGCGGAGGACCTCGGCCGACACCCGCATCAACTCGTCGCTGCTCAGGTCGTCGGGGCCTGGGACGTCGGACACGGGCAGCGCGGGCGTCAGGTCGTTGAGGTCGCCGACGACCGCGACTCCGGACTGCTCGAGATACGCCACCATCTCGGTCGACCGCTGCTTGACGGCGTCGTGCCACTCCGGCGGCACGACGATCCGGCCGCCGTCGCGGCCAGCCAGCTTCGTCTCGGCAAACTGCCGCTTGACAGTCTTGATGTAGCGCGGCCAGGGAAAGTCGGCCGGCAGCGACGCGTTCACGTGCCTCAACAGCTCTGCCTCGGCCGGACCAAGCGACGAGTTTGCGGCCATCTCCGGAAGCTCGATCGGCACGTCGGGAAGCTCGATCCCCCGAGCGAACCGATTCCACAGCTCGTCGCGCGGTGCCCCGGTCTGGGGAACCGTGACGAGGGTGATCCTGTCGGCGCCGACCTGCTGAATCCAACGGCGTACGAGACGCGCGATGTCTTGCGGCTTCCAGAAGAACTTGTGCGGCCCGGCGTCGGTGTTCACGAAGATGTCGGCGAGGAACTGCGAGTAGCTGCCCTTCGCCCGGTTCTTGAGTGTCTCCTGCCAGACGGCCGGAATCTGTCGGCCGAGATCGCGAACCGTCAGCACGATCCGCAGGTCGGAGGTATCGAACGAGTCGACGATCCGCTCGAGCTGACGACCCGACGCCCGCGCGAACGTCTCGTGCGAGATGACCGCGTTGCCGTCGAACGCCCGGACCTCATCGGCCATCCGATCCCATGCGCCAGCCGCATTGAAATGGTCGAACTTCGCGTCGTCGAGGCCGCGCAGGTCGATCGAGGCGACGAACTGATCGCCGCCGCGCGCGCCGGGGTAGAGGAGACCGTGCTCTCGCAGCACATCGCGATGGCTGAAGATGATGCGCTGAAGATAGGTCGTGCCGGTTTTGGCGACGCCCGCATGCAGGTAGACGGTACGAGACAGGACGGGCTCCTCAGGTGACGATCAGTCCGGCAGCCGTGCTGCGATCCTACCGATCGTCGTCTGTACAAGACGGATCCACAGCACCGGGGACGGAGGCGAACCTGACCGCCGCGACCTGGTGCTGCGGATCCGACCTACAAGGTTGTCTGGATCGCCTAAGCGGTCACGGCCGGCTCGGCCGCTTCAGTGTCGGCGTCACCGATCGCGACCGGGCGCCGCTTAGAGATGTAGACGGCAATCGCGATGATCAGCACCGCGACGAGTGCGATGACGATCCGCAGCCCGGTGTTCGCGTCGTCGCCGTAGGTCATCTTCACGACGGCCCCGGCGATCAGCAGCGACACCAGGTTCATGACCTTGATCAGCGGGTTGATGGACGGGCCCGCGGTGTCCTTGAACGGGTCAC
>DATIOH010000119.1:0-2490 GCA_035473375.1 Nocardioidaceae bacterium
CATCTTGGACACCCCGCTGGTGCCTCGTGCCGACGTCACGGGACTGTTCGACGACGTCGGCGTGCCCTATGAGCGGTGGACCGCCGACATGCTGGAGACGTGTGTCCCCGGGATCGACTCCGGCAGGTACTTTCCGCCCAAGCCGGTCGACGACGACGCCTTCGCGGACGACGCGACCGATCGTCTCGGCGCGATCTACACGCCCGACGGCGGCTACGTCACCGATCCGCAGCTCGCGACGCAAAACCTCGCGCTCGCCGCGCAGCGCAACGGCGCGCAGTTTCTCTTCCACCAGACGGTGACAGGCATCGAGCAGCAAGGCGGCCGCGTCAGCGGCGTCGCGCTGGCCGACGGATCTCGCGTCTCGGCGGGCGTGCTCGTCAACGCCGCTGGCCCGTGGTCGACCAGCTTGAACCGGCTGGCCGGCGTCGGCGCAGAATTCACGATCAGCGTGCGGCCGCTGCGGCAGGAAGTGCATCAGGTCGCCGCGCCGCGCAGCTTCGTGGACGGTGATGTCTCGATCGTCATCGCGGACCTCGACCTCGGCACCTACTGGCGAACCGCGCCTGGAGGCTTCCTGCTCGTCGGCGGCACCGAGCCCGACTGCGATCCGCTGGAGTGGGTCGACGACCCAGACACGGCAACTCCGCGAGCGACCGGCGACTCCTTCCGCGCGCAGGTGACCCGCCTCGCGCGACGCCTGCCGGAACTCGGCGTCCCCAACCGTCCGACCGGAATCGCCGGCGTCTACGACGTCGCCGAAGACTGGACGCCGATCTACGACCGCACCGACCTCGACGGCTACTACGTCGCCATGGGCACAAGCGGCAACCAGTTCAAGAACGCACCCCTCGTCGGCGGCTTTATCGCCGCTTTGGTCGACGCGGTCGAGAACGGGCACGATCATGACGTTGATCCGGTGCCCTACAAGTGCGACCACACCGGTCAGACCGTCAACCTGGGCGTATTCTCACGCAAGCGCGCCGTCAAGGCGGAGTCGACGCACACCGTGATCGGCTGACTGAGGCATCTGGAGCGCGACATGGCAACTGTTTCCGCGCTGGCACGCGAAGTTGCGACGCTGTCGAGCGAGGTCGCGCCGAAGATCGCTCAGCACGTTGTTCAAACGCCGTTGGCGCACTTCGCGGGAGCCAGCGATGCGTGCGGCGCCAACCTGCTGGTGAAATGCGAGCATCTGCAACGCACCGGGTCGTTCAAGATACGCGGCGCGCTGTCGAAGATCCTCAGCCTGCCGGCAGACGAGCGAGCTCGCGGCCTGGTCACCGCCTCGAGTGGCAACCACGGTCTCGGAGTCGCCCAGGCGCTGGCGCTGCTCGGTGGTCGCGGAATCGTGTGCGTTCCCGAAGGCGCCTCGTCGGCCAAGGTGCGCGCGATCTCCCGATTCGACGTCGAGATCAGGACGCTCGGCGACGAGTCGGGCGAAACGGAGATCCTCGCTCGCACCCTGGCCGACGAGCTCGGCATGGCGTTCGTCAGCCCGTACAACGACCCTCACGTGATCGCCGGCCAGGGCACCATCGGACTGGAGATCGTCGAACAGCTCGGTGCTCGGCCGCTCGATGCGGTCGTGGTGTCAGTCGGTGGAGGCGGACTGATCTCTGGAGTGGCGGCGACGGTGAAGGCCGCCCTGCCCGACGTCCATGTCATCGGCACGTCGCCGGCCAATGACGCCGCGATGGCCGCGTCGATCCGCGCGGGAAGGATCGTCGAGATCGATTCCCTGCCCACCATCAGTGACGGAACCGCGGGCGGAATCGAGCCCGGGACGATCACCTTCCCGCTCTGCACGGAGCTCGTCGACGAGTGGGTGCTGATCGGCGAAGAGCAGATTCACGCCGCCCTGCGGCTGACGATCGACACGGAGCACCAGCTGATCGAGGGCGCCGCCGCGGTCGCCCTCGCCGCCGCGATCGAGACCGGCGCGGCCCACCCCGGCCAGACCATCGCGGTCGTCTCCTGCGGCGCGAACATCTCGACATCGACTCTGCGAGTCGCCCTCGGCTCGGAGACGAGCTGAAGGGCGCGACATCTCAACCGACGACAGGTGAGCCCATGAACACCACAACACAAGACGGCAACGTCACAACACAAGACAGCGCTGAGACGCCCGGGCCCGCGGGTGCATACAGCCCCAGCCGGCGACTCGGCCCGTTCTATCAGCTCAGCGGCCAAGTTCCGAAGCAGCTCGAAGGGACCGGCATCGAAGATCAGACCGTCGAGGCGCTCGCGCAGGTCGAGGCTCTGCTCGCCGAACAGAGCCTCGGCTGGCAGGACGTGCTGATAGTCCGCGTCTTCCTCGCCGACGACAAGTACTGGGACGGCATGGACGCCACATACCGCCGAATCGTCGGCCAGCCGTACCCGCCGCGCACCACGGTCAGCGTCGGGCTGGCTCCGGGCATGCTCGTCGAGATCGACGCCCTGGCGGTGATCGTGTGAGTCCCCAGGGCGGCCGCGGCGGTCCTGACA
>DATIOH010000120.1:0-2165 GCA_035473375.1 Nocardioidaceae bacterium
CACGCCCGGGAGCTTGGCGTAGGGGTCTTCGGCACGAGGTCGATCAAGGCTCATGGCCACATCATTCCCCGAGTACTTGATCCGTCAAGCAAGACGTCCCCGACGAGAGGTGCGTGCGGCAATACCGTGGGGGCCGTGACCCACGACACGAACCGTCCGCACTATCCGGTCGGACTGCGCCTCGACGGCCGTCGGGTCATCGTCGTGGGCGGAGGCCGGGTGGCCCAGCGACGGCTGCCTTTCCTGATCGAGTCGGGCGCGGTCGTCGAGCTGATCTCGCCGGCCACGACTCCGGCGGTCGAAGGACATGCGGTTGCTGGCGAGATCGTCTGGCACCGCCGTCCCTACCGCGACGGCGACCTCGCGGGGGCGTGGTACGTCGTCGTCGCCACTGACGACCGCGCGGTCAACGACGCCGCCTCTGAGGAGGCCGAGCGCGAGCATGTGTTCTGCGTCCGCAGCGACGACGCCACCAAGGCGACAGCGTGGACGCCCGCGACGGGTCGGCACGGTCCGCTGACCATCGCGGTGCTCGGCAGCCGCGACCCTCGTCGGTCGGCGGGCGTGCGCGATGAGGTGATGGCCCGCCTTCGCAGTGGCGAGATCGCGGCGCCCAAGGACCGCCAGCGCACCCCGGGAGTAGTCCTTGTCGGCGGCGGCCCTGGAGACCCCGACCTGATCACCGTGGCAGGACGCCGGGCGCTCCAGGAGGCCGATGTCGTCGTGGCCGATCGGCTTGCGCCGCAGCAGCTCCTCGCCGAGCTCGGTCCCGACGTCGAGATCATCGACGCTGCGAAGCTTCCTCGCGGTCGAGCGGCGAGCCAGGACGCGATCAACAGACTGCTGGTCGAGCGGGCCCAGGCCGGCAAGAGCGTCGTGCGATTCAAGGGCGGCGATCCGTTCGTGTTCGGGCGTGGCTTCGAGGAGGCGATTGCGTGCGCGGCCGCCGGAGTGCCGTGCCGGGTGATCCCTGGCGTCACAAGCGCTGTCGCGGCGCCCGCCCTTGCCGGCGTGCCCGTCACGCATCGCGGCGTCGCTCACGAGTTCACCGTCATCAGCGGGCATTTGTCGCCCGACGACCCCGACTCCCTCGTCGACTGGAAGGCCGTCGCATCGATGACCGGCACCCTCGTGCTGCTGATGGCTGTCGAGAACCTCGGTTCGATCACGGCGACACTGGTGCAGCACGGTCGGCGTCCGGGAACGCCGACGGCCGTCGTGCAGGACGGATCGCTCGACGGGCAGCTGACCGTGTTCTCGACCCTTGAGAGCGTGGCCGCCGACGTCGCTCGGCAAGGCATGCGCCCGCCGGCGACGGTGGTCGTCGGCGACGTCGTCGATGTCGCCACCGGCGTCTGGAACCCGTGGCCGAGCTGATCGAGGTCTCGGACGCCTCCGATCCGCGCCTCGCCGACTACGTGTCGCTGCGCGACGTCCAGCTGCGGCAGAGCCTGGAGGCCGAGCACGGGTTCTTCATCGCCGAGGGAGAGAAGGTCGTCCGCCGCGCCGTCGCGGCTGGATACAAGCCACGCTCGTTCCTCATGAGCCGTCGCTGGCTCGACGGGCTCCGCGATGAGCTCCACAGCGCGGCCGACGTGCCCTGCTACGTCGTGACGGACGATCTCGCCGAGGAGGTGACCGGCTTCCATGTGCACCGCGGAGCGCTCGCGTCGGTCCGTCGACGCCCGCTGCCGTCCGTCGACGCCGTCGTCGCCGGTGCGCGCCGAGTCGCGGTCTTGGAGGACATCGTCGACCACGCCAATGTCGGGGCGGTCATCCGCTGCGCCGCGGCCCTCGGCGTCGACGGCGTGCTCCTGTCGCCGCGCTGCGCCGACCCGCTCTACCGCCGGTCGGTGAAGGTCGCGATGGGGACCGTTTTCTCCGTGCCGTGGACTCGCGTCGACGACTGGTACGACACCCTTCCGCGGCTTGCCGACCACGGCTTCACCACGGTCGCGCTGACGCCTGACTCCGAGGCCGAGAGCCTGGCGGACCTGGCCGCCTGGGCTGCTGCTGCGACGCCGCCGGCGCGGCTCGCGATCGTGGTGGGCTCTGAGGGCCCGGGCCTGACTCCGCGCTGGCTGTCGACCGCGCAGAGACGGGTGCGGATCGAGATGGCGACCGGGGTCGACTCGCTCAACGTTGCAGCCGCCGCTGCGATCGCG
>DATIOH010000121.1:0-3835 GCA_035473375.1 Nocardioidaceae bacterium
CGACGCACGGCGTCTTCGGCACCGTCAGGCGATGACGCCATACGACGGAATGCAGCTGACCGGGCGCGTCCGACGCGTCTTCTTGCGCGGACAGGCAGTCTCGGCCGACGATCCACCGAGCGGAACCCTCCTCACCCCCGAAGGATCCTGACATGGCCGAGGCGGCTCATTTCACCGATCTCGTCGACCTCGCGTCGCGCGCCCTCGCAGGCAGCGTGGTCAGCGCGAACGACGAGCTTTTCGCCGAGCGCGAGAACCTCATCAAGCCTGGTCCGGCGTCGCACGTCGCCGGCGAGTTCGGCCACAAGGGCAAGACTTACGACGGCTGGGAGACGCGCCGCCGTCGTGAGCCGGGCAACGATTGGGCGATCGTGCGGCTCGGAGTCGCGGGCGTGATCCGCGGCGTGGTCGTCGACACGGCGTTCTTCAAGGGCAACTACCCGCCGGAGATCTCCGTCGAGGCAGCGTCGGTCGAGGGATACCCGGCGGCTGCCGACCTCGACACGGTCGAGTGGGCGACCATCGTCGAGCGATCCGCGGCCAAGGGAGACACCGCCAACGAGTACGAGGTGTCGAGCAGCGGTCGGTGGACCCACGTTCGGCTGTCGATATTTCCCGACGGCGGCGTGGCGAGGTTCCGCGTCTATGGCGAGCCAGTCCCTGATCCGCGGTTCCTGCGCGGCACCGTCGACCTCGCGGCCCTCGAGAACGGCGGTCGACTCGTCGACACGTCCGACGCGTTCTACTCGTCGCCGGCCAACTTGATCTTGCCGGGCCGCGCTCAGGTCATGGGCGACGGCTGGGAGAACGCCCGCCGCCGCGACGACGGCAACGACTTCGCCGTCTTCCGGCTTGCCGCCCGGGGCCGGGTGCGCGATGTCGAGGTCGACACGTCGTGCTTCGTCGGCAATGCGCCCGGCTGGGTGCGGCTGAGCGGCGCCGACGAGTCCGCCGCCGGACCACTTGCGGACGCCTCGGCGTGGACCGACCTCATCTCGCACCGAGCGGTGCAGCCGGACACGCGGCATCGCTTCCTCGTCGACGACGGCCGACCGGTCACGCACGTTCGCCTCGACGTCTACCCCGACGGCGGCCTCGCCAGACTGCGCTGCAACGGCGAGATCGACGCCGACGCACTCGACGCCCTCGGACGCCGCTGGTGGGACCTGCTGCCTCCGGCCCATCGCGACGTGATCGGCGACTACCCGATGTGATCCCCAGGGCGTGATCCCGGCAAGAGCGGCATCCCGCACGGTGTCGGTGTGCCATGATGCGACCGCGAAACCGAAGGGGGTGGAATGCCGTGATTCTCGCTGACGGTGCTCTCGGCCTGCTGCTCGTGGGCCTGTGGATCTTCTGCATCATCGACGTGATCACCACCGACGAGGTGGTGATGCGCAACCTTCCGAAGCCCATGTGGCTGCTCATCGTGATCTTCCTGTTCGATCTCGGGGCCATCCTGTGGCTGATCGCTGGGCGTCCCTGGCAACAGACTGCGGGCCGCCCCGCGGGAGCTGGAGGCTCGTCGGCATTCCCCGAGTACGACCGCCCCGGTCGATTTGCGGCAACCAACCCCGACGATGACGAAGACTTCCTCCGCCAGGTCCGCGAGCGCGCCGAGGAACAGCGCAGGCGCTACAGCGACCAGCAGACCGAGGCTCGGCGGCTCGAGGAACAAGACCAGCAGCGACGCCGCGAGCAGCGGTCTACCGACGACGGCGACGCCTGAGCCTCACAGGTACGGGAAGCCGACCGCTGGCGGTGTGGCTACAGAACCCGCGACGCCGCCGCGAGCGACTCGGCGACGGACGCCTCGCGATGGTCGCGGACGATGAACTCGTCGGCGCCGGCCCCGGCGTAGGCGGCGACGATCGCAGCGGGGTCGTCCTCGCCCACGAGTACTGCGCCGGTCGCGCGACGGATGGCCGGCAGGTCGCGATCGGCGTCGAGGCAGAGCCGATCCATGACTGCGCACTTGCGCTCGAAGTCCCCCGGATCAGCCCAGGCGTGCCAGATTGCGGCATACCGGGCGGCGATCGGCATGGTGCGCCGCTCACCGCCCCCGCCCACGAGCAGGGGCGGCCCGCAGTCCGCGAGTTGGCTCGCCGCCGAGTCGAGCAGGTCGAGCCGCTCGCTCGCCGGTGGGAATGGGAGCGAGAGCGCCTGGTGCTCGGCCTCGTCCCACGCCGCCCCGATGCCCAGCACCAGGCGGCCGTCGCTGACCGCATGGAGGGTGCGTGCCATCTCGCGGAGCACTGACACGGGCCGATGCGTCACTCCGAGGACGAGCGTTCCCAGGCGGATCTGCTCGGTCGAGGCGGCAACGGCGCTGAGGAGAGTCCACGCCTCTTGGTAGCCCCCGAAGTGGTCCGGGACGTAGACGGCGTGTAGCCCGCTCTCGTCGGCGTGGCGAGCGAGCGAGAGCAGATCGGGCCATGGCCGTGCCGCGTCGAGGCAGAGGCTGACGTCCACCGGGGATCGGCCGCCGAGCGCCCGGCGTCAGCCGGTGAGATCGGGGTCGCCGACGGCGATGTCGTCGGATCCGTCTTCGTCGGCGCGGGCGCCGGCTTGAGCCTGATGCGACCACGACTCGAGCTCGGCGAGCACGGCCGCGTGCTTGTCGACGCAGATGACGACGAGGTCGCCCTTGTTGGCCCGCGCCATCGCGTGCCGCGTCGCATCGATCTCGTCGAGGACGATCTCGACCTGCTTGCAGCGGGCGCCCTCGGCGATGCGCGCGCGGATTCCCTGGGCGACGAGCTCGGACGTGTCGCCGCGCGAGCGGCCGCGCAACGCGCTGTCTTCGCGGACGACGATCACGTCGAAGTGATCGGCCGCGATCGTGCCGAGCTCGACCATGTCCTCGTCACGGCGATCGCCAGCGGTCGCGACAACGCCGATGCGCGACGGCTTGGCGAGATCGCTGGTCTGGATCAGGCTTTCGCCGAGCTTGTCGACGAAGTCGCCGAGCATCCGCATGCCTGGCGCGTTGTGGCAGTAGTCGATGACGACGTTGACCCCCTCGACCTCGATCTGGTTGAGCCGGCCGGGGGACAGGTAGTAGTTCGTGGAGAAGGTGCGCAGACCCTGCCGGATGTCGTGCAGCGGCGCGCCGGCGGCGAACGCGGCGGCCGCCGCCGCGAGCGAGTTCTGCACGTTCATGAGCGCCCGTCCGCCGAACGTCGCGGGCAGCAGGTGAGTCCAGGCGAGCTGCATCTGGCGCGAACCGTGACGGACGACGATCATGTCGCCCTTTTCGCTCGACTCGAGGACGACGGCCTTCCCGCCGCGGCGGCAGTGGACGTCGATGAAGTCGCGGACCTCGCTGCCGTCCGGCTCCATGCTGAACCACACGACCTCGCCAGAGCATCGACGCCGCATCGCGCGGACCAGCGGATCGTCGGCGTTGAGCACTGCGTGACCGTTACGGGGAACGGCCTCGACCGGAACGGCCTTCACGTCGGCGAGCTGCTCGACGGTGTTGATTCCGCGGATGCCGAGGTGATCGGGCTGTACGTTGAGCACGACCGCGACGTCGTTACGCTCGTACCCGAGCCCCTCGCGGAGGATGCCGCCGCGGGCGACTTCGAAGACCGCGAAGTCGACGCGCGGGTTCTGCAGCACCATCCGGGCCGACTTCGGCCCCGACGCGTCCGCCTTGATGACGAGGCGCTCGTCGATGACGATCCCGTCCGTCGACGTCATGCCGACCTTTCGGCCCATCCCCTTGAAGATGTGCGCGATCATCCGCGAGGTCGTGGTCTTGCCGTTGGTGCCGGTGACCGCGACGATCGGCACCCGCGACGGCGCGCCGGGCGGGAAGAGCAGGTCCACC
>DATIOH010000122.1:0-12323 GCA_035473375.1 Nocardioidaceae bacterium
GCGCGACCGCCTCCTGCAGCGCGTCCTCGAGCGGGTCCGGCCTCGGCAGCCGCAGCCATCGGACCAGCATCGGCAGCGTGGCGCAGCCGGTCGGCGCCTCCGTAGACGTCGTAGCAGTGCAGTCCCTCGAGCCGCTGAATCGCGAGTCGCTCGCAGACGTCGTCGAGTGCGCCGTAGGTGCCGCAGTCGGCGTACGCCACCGCGACGGCGGCGTACTCGCTCTGGAGCGCGACGGCGAGCTGCTCGACCTCGCCTGCGATCAGCTCTGGACGGTTGTGCAGCAGAGGCGGGAGCGGATAGACGTCGACGTCCCATCGGCGACGGTCGACGATCTGCTTGCTCGGCTGCGAGATCGCGCCGCAGGCGATCAGCGCGACGCTGGCGCGGCGCCCGGTTGTCGCCGGCTGCTCCTGGCCGTGGCCGTGGCCGTGTCCCGGCGCGTCAGACGGGGAAGGCGAGTTGGTCGACGAATCGGTCGTTGAAGTCGGATCGGTCGGAGAGCTCGACATATCGCACCTCCTCCAGCAGCGCGTGGGCGCCGTTGCGCTCCTGCATGCTCAACAACGCCATCTTCGCGCCCTCGCCGGCGACATTGCCGGCGCTGACGATGCGCAGGACCGGCAGCTTCGGCACCAGGCCGATACGCACCGCGCTCGCCGGCGACAGGTACGAGCCGAACGAGCCCGCGAGGAGGACCTGCTGGACGTCAGCCTGCTGCTGGCCGATCTCCTCGAGCAGGAGCGACCATCCAGTCGAGATCGCGGCCTTGGCGAACTGCAGCTCGCGGACGTCGCGCTGACTGATGTAGACCGCGTCTTCGAAGACGCTCGGCTCGCGCCAGGTGAGCGCGAAGACCCGCTCGCCGTTGATCTCTCCCAGTCGGTCGGCGAGTCCCGGCAGCTTTGCGGTGGCGTCGGCGGTGGGGATGAGCCGCCCACTAGCGTCGAGCAGGCCGACCCGCACGAGCTCTGCGACCGCGTCGACGAGTCCAGACCCGCACAGCCCCTCGGGCTGCACGTCGCCGATGACCTGCACGCTGACGTCGTCGTCGCTGATCTTGACGACCTCGATCGCGCCGTCGGCCGCCCGCATGCCACATCGGATCGCGCCGCCCTCGAATGCAGGACCCGCGGGCGCCGCTGTGGCGAGGATCCGTTCGCCGTCGCCGAGGACGATCTCGCAATTGGTGCCGACGTCGATGAAGAGTCGCAGCCGCTTGTCGCGGTCCATCCCCGACGCGAGCATTCCGGCCACGATGTCGCCGCCGACGTAGGCCCCGAGGGCAGGCATCACGAAGGCGGGCGCCCGGGGATGAACATTGACGCCGACCTCCGCGGCGAGCGTCGCAGGCAGGGTCGCGGTCGACATGATGAACGGCGCGACGCCGAGCGGCTCGGGATCGATGCCCAGCGCGAGCGCGACCATCGTCGCGTTGCCTGCCACCGCGATCTCGTAGACCTTGGCCGGGTCGACACCGGCGTCTTTGCACACGTCTTCGGCCAGCTCGTTGAGTGTCGCGCCTGCTAGCTCGCGCAGGCGGGCAAGCGCGTCGGGGTCGAGCATGGTCGCGGAGATGCGGGTGATCACGTCGGCGCCGAACGGCTGCTGCTTGTTGAGCATCGACGCCACCGCAGCGGGCGTTCCCGTCGACGTGTCGAGCAGTGTGGCGACGACGGTCGTGGTGCCGAGGTCGAACGCGATCGCGAATCGCTCGGCAGTCGTGTCCCCAGGCTCGACGTCGATCAGCAGGTCGTCCACGATCACCGCGGTGACCTTGAAGTCGGCCTGCCGGGCGACGGTCGGAAGCTTGCGAAGTGCGTAGATGTCGACGCGCAGCTCCATGTCGTCGATCGCTGCGAGCAGCCGGGCCAGGTCGGTCTGCTGATCGGAGAGCGACGGTTCGGTCAGCTCGACGTACCGTTTCTGGATCGCCGGCCGCAGAATGACCTGCCGGCCCACGCCAACGGTCGCTGCCTTGGGTCGGGTGGCAAGCGGTGGGACGTCGATGACGAGGTCGGTCGTCGCCTGGGCGAGGCACGCGAGTCGCCAGCCGAGGCCGAGCTGCTCGTTCGTGAACGAGCGCTGGTCGAGTCGCTGGACAGGCACCGAGCCCTGAACGATCTGCACCTTGCACTTCTTGCAGGTGCCGTGACCGCCGCAGGTCGAGTCGATCGCGATGCCGTTCCAGCTCGCGGCGTCGAAGACCGACACGCCTGGCGGCACGCGCACCTCGCGCTCGGACGGCTCGAAATGCAGCCGGACTCGCCCCGTGCCATCGTGCTCGACGGTGCCGTCGGCGACAGCCGGCCGCACGATCAGCCCCTCACGGCGCAGCTGATCCGGATCGATCCGGTCTTGGTCGTCGCGCTCGGTTGTCATCGCTCTCGGGCTCTAGTTGGGGCTGCTGTCGTCGGTGGTGGCTACCCGGTGTTGGCCGCTGAAGCCTGCTCGGCGGCTTGGGCCGCGGCCTGCTTCGTGCGGAAGGCTGCGATCCAGTTGCCGCCCCACTGATCGTGACCGAGGAGAAGGTCGGCGGCCTTGACCGCCTCGACGATCTGCGGTGTGCGTGCGTCCATGATCGCGCTCGTGAGGCCGTTGGCCATCGCCATGGGGAGGAAGGTCGAGTTGATCGTGTGGCGGCCGGGCATCCCGAACGACACGTTGGACGCGCCCACCGTCATGTTGACGCCGAACTCGTCGCGGATGCGATGCATCGTCTCGTACGCGACGTTGACGATGTTGGGGTCGGCTCCGATCGGCATGGCGAGCGGGTCGATCACGATGTCTTCGACGGCGAGGCCGTACTTGTCGACGGCGGTATCGAGGATCTTCTTGGTGAGGACCAGCCGCTTGTCGGCCTCCATCGGGATCTCGTCGTGGTCGTTGGGGAGCGCGACGACGGCGGCGCCGTGCCGCTTGACCAACGGCAGGATCGCCGCCATCCGGTCGTCCTCGGCCGTGACCGAGTTGACGAGCGCGCGACCCTCGTAGACCGAGAGACCCGCGTCGAGCGCCTCGACGACCGACGAGTCGATGCAGATGGGCAGGTCGGTGAGGCTCTGGATCAGCGTCAGCGCCTTCTTGAGCAGCTCCGGCTCATCCGTGAGCGGAACGCCCATGTTGACGTCGAGCACCATCGCGCCACCCTCGACTTGTGCCTTGACGTCGCGCTCGATCGCCGAGAGGTCGCCGGCCCGCAACTGCTCTTGGAAGATGCGTCGCCCGGTGGGGTTGATCCGCTCGCCGATGATGCAGAACGGCTGGTCGTGACCGAGCACGACCTCCTTCGTCGCCGATCTCAGGACGGTGTGCATGGGCGCCTCTCGTGGGGTGGTGGTGGTGGCTTGGTCGGCGGGATGTGTCGGCGGATGTGTCGGCGAGTGCGCGGTCAGACCGGGATCGCGCTGCGACGCTTGGCAATGAGGTCTTTGGCCTTCTTGACCGTCGCTGACGCGTCGGCCGCGTAGGCGTCGGCGCCGACCGCGTCGGCGTACTCCTGGGTGACGGGCGCGCCGCCGACCATGACGGCGACCTGCTCGCGGATGCCGGCCTTCTCGAGAGCGTTGATGTTGGCCTTGAACATCGGCATGGTCGTCGTCAAGAACGCAGAGAAGCCGACGATGTCGGGCTTGTGCTCGTTGATCGCCTCGACGAACTTCTCCGGCGGCACCTGGACGCCCAGATCGATCACGTGGAAGCCGGCGCCCTCGAGCATGATGTTGACGAGGTTCTTGCCGATGTCGTGGACGTCGCCCTTGACGGTGCCCATGACGAATGTGCCGACCGTCTCGACGCCGGTCTCGGCCAGCAGCGGGCGCAACAGGTCGAGCGCGCCGCTCATGGCGCGACCGGCAATGAGCATCTCGGGGACGAAGAAGTCGCCTCGCTCGAAGCGGGCGCCGACCTCTTCGAGCGACGGGATGAGGGAG
Organism: Nocardioidaceae bacterium; assembly: GCA_035473375.1. Lineage (GTDB taxonomy): Bacteria > Actinomycetota > Actinomycetes > Propionibacteriales > Nocardioidaceae > DATIOH01. Next base: position 3,930 of record DATIOH010000122.1, read on the forward strand.
TCGAACAGCAGCGACTCCGGCGTGATGCCGATGTCGAGGCCTTGCTGAGTGAGGGCGAGCACCGCCGGGGCATTGCCCTGCAGCGTCTCGTCGTAAAGAACCTTGAGCAGCTCTTCGGGCGTCATGCGGCGCCCTCCTTCCGTGTCTGATCGTGGAACTCGTGCCCGAGGACCACGGAGAGGTCTCGGGCATGCGCTTGGAGGAGCTTGCCGAGGCGGCGGAGCTCCTTGTTGATCCGGTCCGAGGGACCGGAGATGCCGATCGCGGCGATCACTGCGCCGCTGCGGTCGTGGACGGGCGCGGCGATCGCGGCGAGGCCGATCTCGAGCTCGCTGAGTGCGGTGGCGTACCCCTGGCGGCGGACCTGCTCGAGCTCGCGCTCGAGCTCTGCGGGGTCGGTGACCGTGCGGTCGGTCAGCCGGTCCATCTCGGTCCGCGGGACGGCGATGGCGCCCGCCGCGAAGAAGACCTTGCCGAGCGCCGAGCAGTGCGGCGGGACATCGACGTCGACCCAGTTCGTCGTGCCGACCAGGAACGTCGAGTCGATCTGGGCGATCTGCACGACGGCGCTGTTGCGGACGATCGCGAGGTTGACGGTCTCGCCGGTGTCGCGGCTGACGGCCTCGAGGATCGGCCGGGCGAGCCAGGTGATCTCGCGCTCGGGCTCGTGGCGGCTCGCGTAGATCGCGAACAGCGGGCCGGCCTCGTACCCCTCGTCGGCCTTGTTGACCAGGCGGTGGCGCTCGAGAGCCTGGAGGAGGCGCGAGGCGGTCGACTTGGCCAGCCCGGTGTCGGCCACGAGGTCGCTGAACGCGCGTGGCTCGTCGGCGAGGATGACCATCGACAGCAGCTCGGCTGCTCGGTCGATCGCCTGTGTCCCGCTGGCTGCCATGTGCGGTGTGCTCCTGGTCGCGTCGTCTGGGTCAGATGGAGGTCGGGTGTTGGGGTTAGTTGTGGGGTCAGCCGGATCGGCTGCCGCCGAGGTCTTCCCCTCTGCGGGTGAGTACACCACAATGAAACCACAATATGGAACCACTGTTCCACATAATGACTTACCGAGTAGCATGCTCGTCGACCGCGAGAAGGGTGCCTGTCTGATGTTCACGAACTCGATGCCGCGCTATGAGGTGCTGTCCGCCGACGCGATGGACAAGCTGCAGGCGGGCTGGCGACGCATCGTGACCGAGATCGGCGTCGAGTTCATGTCCGACCGAGCCCTTGACCTGTTCCGTGCGGCCGGTCAGCGGGTCGAGGACAACACGGTCTTCCTCGACCCTGACTTCGTCCTCGCGCAGGTGGCGAAGGCGCCCAAGGAGTTCGACGTCCACGCCCGGAATCCGGCGAACACCGTCCATATCGGCGGCGACTCGATGGCGTTCGGAGCGGTCTACGGCCCGCCGTTCGTGCGTGAGGGCGACGTCCGGCGCGACGCGACGATGGAGGACTTCCGCAACTTCAGCCGGCTCGCGCAGTCATTCGAGGCGCTCGACTCGGCCGGCGGCGTCGTGTGCGAGCCCAACGACACCCCGCTCGACTCGCGGCACCTCGACATGACGTACGCGCTGCAGACGCTGACCGACAAGATCTACATGGGCAACGTCGTTTCGGGCGTCAATGCCATCGACACCATCGCGATGGGCGCGATCCTCTTCGGCGGTCGCGACGTGATCGAGGAGAAGCCGGTCTCGATCTCGTTGATCAACTGCAACTCGCCGTTGCGGTGGGACGACCGGATGCTCGACGCGCTGTTCGAGTACGCCGAGGCGGCGCAGCCGGTCGTGCTGACGCCGTTCATCCTGATGGGCGCGATGTCGCCCGTGACGATTCCCGCAGCGCTCGTGCAGCAGATTGCCGAGGCGTTGTCGGGGATCGCGCTCGCGCAGCTGATCCGGCCGGGCACGCCGGTGATCTTTGGCTCGTTCCTGTCGAACATCGACATGCAGTCGGGCTCTCCGACCTTCGGCACGCCCGAGTCGGCGATCGGCCTGTTCTGCACCGGGCAGATCGCCCGGTCGTTCGGACTGCCGTTCCGAAGCGGCGGCGGCCTCACGTCGAGCCAGGTGCCCGACGCGCAGGCCGGCTACGAGGCTGCGATGACCATGATCCCGACGTTCCTCGCCGGCACGAACTGGGTCATGCACTCCGCTGGCTGGCTCGAGGGCGGCCTCGTCGCGGGCTTCGAGAAGTTCATCGTCGACGTCGAGCTGCTGCAGATGCTGAAGGCTGAGTTCACGCCGCTCGAGATCGACGAGGGCACGCTTGCGTTCGACGCCCACGAAGAGGTCGGCCACGGCGGCCACTTCCTCGGCGCCATGCACACGATGGAGCGCTTCCGGACCTGCTTCTACCGCCCGATGCTGTCGTCGTCAGAGAACTACGAGCGGTGGATGCGCAACGGAAGCCTCGACACCGCTGCCCGGGCGACCAAGATCTACAAGGACAAGCTCGAGGCCTACGAGCCGCCACCCCTCGACGACGCCATTCGCGCCGAGCTGGGCGACTAACGCGCGAAACGCCAGGGGTGGTTGCGCGAGTCGCCAGGGGTGGTTGCGCGAGTCGCCAGGGGTGGCTATCGCCCGAGAGCGTCGCGGATCTCCCGAGTCCATCGCGAGATGCCCGCGCGGTCGAGGTCGGCCTTGGTGACCACGATGACCGTCCATTTGTGACGCCGGAGCAACTCGCGACGCGCTTCGTCGTGAGCGCGTTGCTCGAGAGTTGAGTGGAACTCTTCGCCGTCGTACTCGATGCAGACGCGGTGTTTGGGGTACGCGAGGTCGAGGCGAAACTCGCGACCCTCCACCATGACGGTGACTTGGACCAGCGGCGCCGGCAAGTTCGCGTCATAGATCGCCAGCCTGATCCAGGACTCGCCCGGCGACTCCGCCTTGCCGGTCGCGAGCGACACGAGGTGCCGAAGCTGGATCACCCCGCGTCTGCCGCCATAGCGACGGCGCGTTTCATCTGCGAAGTCCGCAGCCGTCAGTTCGTGGAAGCGGAGAAACTGGTCGAGTACGGCGAGTGCCGCCGATCGTCTGAGTTTGCATCCCAGATCGAGCGCAGTTCGGAGCGGAGTCGTCACTGCGACGGTGCCAACGCGCGTCACGTCAAGAGGATCGAGGTCCCTCGTCCCACCTGCGACGCCTTCGCGTCGAAGCCGGTTGAAATCGCGAAGCACGACAACGTCGACGGGCGGAAGAAGCTCGAGATCTCGGTATCTGAATGCGTCGACCCCGTGCAGCCAGGCCGCGGTTCGGTCACAGAAGACGCCGTAAGGCGGAACGATCAGCGCCGCCGCACGAGCGCGGTTCTCAACGGTGTCTGGTATTTCACATCGCTGGTACACGCCGGTGAGCACCCGTCGGCACTCGCCGGCCGCGACTAGCTGCCTCAGCGCCTGACGCGTGACGCCACAGGCCTTTGCCTTCTGAAGGGTGAAAGGGACGAGGGGGAGACGTTCGAGCACGGGTCGACAATCGCGTACCGAGCTCGTGAGCTGCAGACGATATCCACAGGCTCGACTGGATCGCCGGCTCTCGCGCAACCACGGCTGGCGTCTCGCGCAACCACGGCTGGCGTCTCGCGCAACCACGGCTGGCGTTTCGCGCAACCACGGCTGGCGTCTCGCGCGTTAGCGGAAGACGACGGTCTTGGGGCCGTTGAGCATGACGCGAGTCTCGCTGTGCCAGCGGACGGCTCGCGAGAGAACCTGCGACTCGACGTCGCGGCCGGCGGCGACGAGCTGGTCGGCGGTGAAGTTGTGGTCGACGCGCTGGACGTCCTGCTCGATGATCGGGCCCTCGTCGAGATCGGACGTCACGTAGTGGGCGGTGGCGCCGATGAGCTTGACGCCGCGCGCGTGCGCCTGGTGATAGGGCCGCGCACCCTTGAAGCTCGGCAAGAACGAGTGGTGGATGTTGATCGCGTGTCCTGACAGCGCCTTGCACGCGTCGTCTGACAACACCTGCATGTAGCGCGCGAGCACGACCAGGTGGATGCCGAGGTCGTCGACCATCCGGAGGAGCCGCTGCTCCGCGTCAGCCTTGGTCTCGGGCGCGACCGGGATGTGGTGGAAGGGGATGCCGTACATCTGCGCGAGCGGCTCGAAGTCGCGGTGATTGGACACGATCGCGGGGATCTCAATCTGCAGCGACCCCGTGCTCCACCGATAGAGCAGGTCGTTGAGGCAGTGCCCGAACCTCGACACCATGATCAGCGTTCGGTACGGCGACCCGGCCGGCCAGAGCTCCCAGCCCATCGCGAACCCACGCGCAATCCCGTCGAACGATGCACGCAGAGCGTCGGCGTCGCGAGGCTCGGACGTCTCGAACTGGACGCGCATGAAGAACCGGCCCGTCTCGGCGTCGCCGAACTGCTGGCTCTGGACGATGTTGCCGCCGGCCTCGACGAGGAAGCCGGTGACCGCATGCACGATGCCTGGTTGGTCAGGGCAGGTCAGGGTCAGGACGAATTGGGTGCCGGGGGTTGCCTCGGTGGTTGTGGACGGCGCGCTCATCGGCCGGTCCATCCTCTCTGGATTGTTCGGGTTCTGTCGCTGTCGCGATCTATGCACTACCGTTTCGGCATGAGCAACACCGTTGTACGGGCGGGTGAGACGGTCGAGCCGGGGAGCACCGTTCAGTCGGTCGATCGTGCCGTGACCATTCTGGAGATCCTCGCCCGCACGGGGGAAGTCGGAGTGACGCAACTCGCGCGCGAGCTCGGTGTCCACAAGTCAACGGCGTTCCGCCTCGTCGCCGCCCTTGAGCGCCGCGAGCTGGTCGAGCAGAACGCCGACCGCGGCAAGTACCGGCTCGGCACCGGCATCCTTCGGCTGGCCGGCGCCACCACCTCCCGGCTCGACCTCGTGCAGGAGAGCCGAGCCATCAGCCGGGCCCTCGCCCAGCGCAGCGGCGAAACAGTCAACGTCGCGGTCCTCTCCGACGGCGCGGCCCTCTACATGGACCAGGTCGCCGGATCGTCGGCGTTGCAGCCCCATAACTGGGTTGGCCAGCGGATTCCCTTGCACGCAACGTCAAACGGCAAGGTCTTGCTCAGCGGACTCGACCGCCCCGAGGTCGCCCGTCAGGTGCCGATCCTGCGTGCCTACACGGCCAACACCATCACCTCGCTCGACGGTCTCATGCGCGAGCTCGAGGACGTACGGCAGCGCGGATACGGCATCGCCATCGACGAGCTCGAGATCGGCCTGACGGCCGTCGCGGCGCCGGTTCGCAACGTCCACGGCGAAGTCACGGCGTCGATGAGCATCTCCGGCCCGACCTTCCGACTCGACGCGCGACGGATGCCGCAGATGAGCGAAGCGGTCATGGAATCGGCCAACCAGGTGTCGAGACGACTCGGCTGGCGGGGCTGACGACGGCAGTCGCGCATCGTCGCGCAAGGGCCGTCGGGCCGATCGTCGCCGGATCGAAATACCGGCGCCCTTGACGATGTGCCCGCCCACCGCAACGATGCTGTTGCGCAGACAGACGCGTGTTCCTTGATGTGCAACAAGTCTGCCGGAGTCGAAGAGTCCGTCCGGAGGTAGCGTGGCCGACCTTTTCATCGGCGGGGATTGGCGCGGGGCGCGGGAGGGTGGCCAGCGCGAGATCCGCTGCCCTGCCAACGGCGAGTTGGTAGCGACAGTCGACGAGGCGACCGAGGTCGACACGGTGGCCGCGATCGAGGCGGCGCGCGCGGCCTTTGACGACGGCGAATGGGCGACGTCATCGGCCCACGATCGCAGCGCTCTGCTGCATCGCACGGCCGATCTCCTGATTGCCAACAAGGCCGAGATCGCCCGTGCCGAGTCACTCGACACCGGCAAACGGCTGGTCGAGGGCGAGTACGACGTCGACGACGTCGTCAGCGTGTTCCGCTACTACGCCAACACCGCCGCCGAAGACGGCGGGCGGGTCGTCGACACCGGAAATGCCAACGTGCGCAGCCGGGTCGTCCACGAGCCGATCGGTGTGTGCGCGCTGATCACTCCCTGGAACTACCCGCTGCTCCAGACATCGTGGAAGGTCGCTCCGGCGCTCGCCGCCGGCAACACCTTCGTGCTCAAGCCGAGCGAGCTGTCGCCGTCGACGGCGATCATCTTGATGCGCCTGCTGACCGAAGCCGGGCTGCCGGCCGGCGTCGGCAACCTCGTGCTCGGGGCCGGTCCGACGGCCGGCGGCCCGCTGTCGACCCATCCCGACGTCGACCTCGTGTCGTTCACCGGCGGCGTCGAGACCGGCCGCCGACTGATGGCGAACGCCGCCGAGACCGTCAAGAAGATCGCCCTCGAGCTCGGCGGCAAGAACCCCAACATCGTCTTCGCCGACGCCGACATCGAGGTTGCCCTCGACTACGCGCTGACCGCCGTGTTCCTGCACTCCGGCCAGGTCTGCTCGGCCGGTGCCCGCCTCATCGTGCAAGACACGATCAAGGCCGACTTCGTCGACGAGGTGGTCGCGCGCGCTCGCGAGATCCGGCTCGGCGGGCCGTTCGACGAGAAGGCCGAGACCGGCGCGCTCATCTCCGCCGGTCACCGCGACAAGGTTGAGGCCTACGTCGCCCGCGCGATCGCGGACGGCGCGGTCGTCCGCTGTGGCGGCCGCCGGCCCGACAACCCCGAGCTCGCGCATGGCTTCTTCTATCTGCCGACGGTGCTCGACGGCTGTCAGTCCGGGATGAGCGCCGTGCGCGACGAGTCGTTCGGGCCAGTGCTCACGGTCGAGTCGTTTACCGACGAGGACGACGCGGTCGCGATCGCCAACGACAGCATGTACGGCCTCGCCGGCGCCGTCTGGACTCAGAACGCCGGCCGCGCCGAGCGGGTCGCTGCTCGGCTGCGCATGGGCACGGTCTGGATCAACGACTACCACCCGTACGTCCCGCAGGCCGAGTGGGGCGGCTACAAGCAGTCGGGCATCGGCCGCGAGCTCGGCCACTCGGGGATCGACGAGTACCGCGAGTCCAAGCACGTCTGGCACAACGTCTCGCCCACAGTGCAGCATTGGTTCGGGAGCGACTGATGGCGTCGGCGGCGAGCAGGGTCTGGGACTTCGTCATCGTCGGCGGGGGATCAGCAGGCTGCGCGCTCGCCAACCGGCTCAGCGCCGACCCATCGACATCGGTGCTCGTCCTCGAGGCAGGCCGGCGCGACTACAAGTGGGATGTCTTCATCCACATGCCCGCTGCACTGCCGATCCCGATCGGCAACCGGCTCTACGACTGGAAGTACGAGACCGAGCCAGAGCCGTTCATGAACGGCCGCCGCGTCTTTCACGCTCGCGGCAAGGTCCTGGGCGGGTCGAGCAGCATCAACGGAATGATCTTCCAGCGCGGAAACCCGCTCGACTTCGAGCGCTGGGCCGCGGAGCCGGGCATGAAGGACTGGGACTACCTCAGCTGCCTGCCGTACTTCAAGCGGATGGAGACCTGCCTCGCCGGGGCCGATGCCTGGCGCGGGGGGAGCGGCCCACTGGTCCTCGAGCGCGGCCCGGCGACCAACCCGCTGTTCGGCGCGTTCTTCGAGGCCGTCCAACAGGCCGGGTACCCGTTGACCGACGACGTCAACGGCTACCGCCAGGAGGGATTCGCGAGGTTCGACCGCAACATCCACCGCGGCCGCCGGCTGTCGGCGGCGCGGGCGTACCTCCACCCGGTGATGAAGCGTCCGAACCTCAAGGTCGAGACGCTGGCGACGGCGACCAAGGTGGTCTTTGAGGGCAAGCGGGCGACCGGCGTCGACTACGTGCGCGCCGGGCGGGTCAAGAGGCACGCCCGCGCCAAGGACGTCATCTTGTGCGGCGGAGCGATCAACTCGCCGCAGCTGCTTCAGCTGTCGGGCGTCGGCAATGCCGACGAGCTCAAGGTGCTCGGCATCGACGCCGTGCACAACCTGCCTGGCGTCGGCGAGAACGCGCAAGACCACCTCGAGGTCTACATCCAGTACGTGTCCAAGCTGCCGGTGTCGATCGCGCCCGGTCTGCGCTACCGCAGCCGCCCGAAGATCGGCTTCGACTGGCTCTTCTTCCGCAAGGGACTCGGCGCGACGAACCACTTTGAGGGCGGCGGCTTCTGTCGCTCCAACGACGACGTCGACTACCCCAACTTGATGTTCCACTTCCTTCCGGTCGCGATCCGCTACGACGGCACGTCGCCGGTCGAGGGGCACGGCTATCAGGTGCACGTCGGCCCGATGTACGCCGACACCCGCGGGTTCGTGAAGATCCGGTCGACCGACCCGATGCAGTATCCGTCGATCCAGTTCAACTACCTGTCGACGCCGACCGACCGCAAGGAATGGGTCGAGGCGATCCGCGTCGCGCGGTCGATCCTCAACCAGCCGGCATTCGAGCCGTTCAACGGCGGCGAGATCTCGCCCGGGCCGTCGGTCGACAC
>DATIOH010000123.1:0-3621 GCA_035473375.1 Nocardioidaceae bacterium
CCGGCGCCGGTGGGGAGGTTGAGCGACGCGCGGTTGGCGCCCTCGCCCCCGCGGCTATGGCCGACCAGGATGACGTTGTCGAGGTCGGCGTGCTCGTCGCCGTGGGCGACGAACGTGGCCCAAGCGTCGAGGTGGTGCCGGATCAGCGCCGCGCGGGCGGCTGAGCCCGCGTCGTCCGCGAGGTAGTCGAGGTCGTTGACGGCATCGGCCGAGATAGACACCGTGACGTAGCCCTGGGTGGCCAACCGCCGCTGGACGTAGTTGTAGCCGAGGTAGCTCGGCACCGGCACCTCGCCAGCAGGGCAGTGCCACGAGTTCGGCGCCTTGACCAGCGGCACAGTCAGCGGCGTGGAGTTCGGCGCCGGCGAGTAGCACGACATGTGGCGGCCATGCAGGAACACGACCAGCGGGGACGAGTCGGTCGCGTCGGTCGGTGCGACGACGTGGCCGACCATCTCGGACAACGCCGGGATGTCGGGCAGTTTGACGGGCTTGAGAGCGTAGGTCCGGATCGCGACGCGGTGGCTGCCGCGGACGCCGGGATCGTCTGCGAGCGCCGAGACGAGCGACGGTCGCTCGAACGGCGACGGCGACGGCGACGGCGACGGTGCCGGACCGCCGGCGTCGGCCTGCTGGTCGAGGATCGTGCCGCCGAGCAGGACGTCGACGTCGACCGCGGCCGGCCGGTGCCCCGACGTGACGATTGCCGACACTCGTCGGCCGTCGGCCGAGATTGTCGCGGGCCCGGCCCAGTGGCCGTCGGCCAGGATCTCGGGACGCGCGTCGGAGTGGGGGAGCCGGGTCGGCGACGTCCAGGTGACCCGGTAGGTGCTGCGGCCGTTGGCGGCAACCTTCCAGCGGCCCGATGAGCCCACCGGATGGTGTCTCACGGTGGGCGCGGCGGTGTCTGCCCTTGTCGGGGACGGATGCCGGGAAGCCGTCGCCGGCCCGGTCCCCGCTGCTTCAAGTGAGGTTGCTGCCAGTGAGACCGCGACCAGGGCGATCGTGGCGATCGACCCCACGACGAAGGCGGCGGGGCGGCGGGCGATACGGCGCATGGACGTTTCCTCACGGCTGAAGTCATTCGGGACGATTTCAGCCGAGTATGGGCTAAACGATAGTAAGTACTCACAGCAGACCAAATCGTGGCCAATGGTCATCGACAACTGGTCGATATCGACCGGTCTGAGCGCGACGATCCGTCGGCGGCGCGCCGGGGCAGCCGTCGGGTCGCAGCTCGCGCTAGTCGATCAGGAGGGCGGGCGGCGCTGACGCGAGTGCGGCCTCGATCGCCACGACGAGTGCCCGTGCTGCCGATGCCGTCAGCTCGACGGCTACTCGGGCGCCCGGCCCGCGGGCGGGTGCGGCGAGGTCGAGGTTGAGAGTGTGCTCGGCCATCGCGTGCACCGGATGGTCGAAGTAGACGGTCGCATCGGTGACGTGAAACCACGACCCCCCGGGGCCCTTCGCGCTTCCGGTGATCTCGGTCGTCACGGTGGCGTACGTGCACATGTCAGTTGCTCCCCAGGTGCGCGGCGAAGAAGGCGGCGATCCGCTCCCAGCCGTCGTTGGCCGCTGCCACCCGATACGACGGGCGGTCGACCGCGAAGAAGGCGTGTCCGGCGTCGTCGTAGCTGTGGAACTCGTGCGACTTGCCGGCCGCGGTGAGGATCTCGTCGAGCTCGACGACCTGCTCGGGGCTCGGGAACTTGTCCTCCTTGCCGAACAGGCCCAACAGCGGAGCTCGCAGCTGCGGCAGTTGGTCGACGAGATTGGTGACCTTGAGCGGGTAGTCGTCGGGCGGCGTTCCAGTCACGAACGCGCCATAGCAGTCGACGGCGGCGTCGAGGTCGATGTTGCAAGCGGCGAGCACACTCTGCCGCCCGCCAGAGCAGTGTCCGATGACGCCGACCTTTCCGTTCGACGTCGGCCGGCCCCGCAGATAGCTCGCCGCGCCGGCGACGTCGCCGATGAGACGTGCGTTGGGCACACCACCGGCCGCGCGGACGGTCGCCGCAGCATCGGCAGGGTCGGCGCCGGGGGCCTCGCGCCAGTACAGGTTCGGGCAGACGGCGTCGTAGCCGAGCTCAGCGAACCGGCGGACCATCTCCTTCGTCGCGCGGTCGTAGCCGGGCATGTGGTGGATGACGACGACGCCGCCGCGCGGACCCTCGCCGTCGGGCTCGGCGAGATAGGCCTCAACCTTGTCTCCGCCGTCGCCGTCGATCATGACCGTGTGTGCGCGCATCGTGTCTCCCATGGCCCGATCGAAGCACGCCGCAGCGCAGACAGTAGAGACAGGCAATGAGATTGGCTCAGGAGGTAGCCCACCTTCGCCGGCTGTCGGTTGAGGCAGCCGATCCGCGAGGGACACTGGGCGGATGCTCAACGCGTTGGCACCGGCTCGGCGGCGATTCGTGCTCGGCGCCACCGCGCTCGCGATCGCGGCAGTGATCGTCGGGGCTGCCGCGATCGTCGCCCGGTCCAACCGCACGGCGGCGGCCGACCCCGTCAATCAGCAGAAGCCGGGGCCGGTCCTCCTCGTGCCTGGGTATGGCGGGTCCGAGGCCGCCCTGCGGCAGCTCGAGGTGACACTTTCGCAGCACGGGCGCACGGCGTCGGTCGTCCATCTCGCGGGCGACGGCACCGGCGATCTTCGCTCGCAGGTGCCGGTGCTCGACCGAGCGGTGCGCGCGGCGCTGCGCCAGAGCGGCGCGTCGTCGGTCGACGTCATCGGCTACTCGGCCGGCGGCGTGATCGCCCGACTGTGGGTGGCCGACGGAGGGGCCAGCCTCGCACGCCGCGTCGTCATGCTGGGCACGCCCAACCACGGCACTGACCTCGCCGGCCTCGCGTCGAGCGTCGTACCGGACTTCTGCCCCAGCGCCTGCCAGCAACTCGCCCCCGACAGCGATCTCATCCGGCGGCTCAACGCCGGCGACGAGACGCCGTCAGGCCCGAGTTGGGTGTCGGTCTGGTCCGACGACGACCGCGTGGTGTTTCCGCCCGACTCCGCGTCACTCGACGGCGCCCTCGATATCTCTATCCAGTCGGTCTGCGGCAACGTCGGCGATGTCTCGCACGGCGACCTGCCGACCGACGGCGCCGTCGTCAGTCTCGTGCTCGACCTACTCGGCCCGGGGCCGCCCGTGATGCCGACGTCGGCCGACTGCTGACGCTCACGACTTGATGTCCTTGGTCATGAAGTTCGCCCACGCGGCGCCGAGGAAGACAACGACGTAGACAGCCTGGATTGCGGTGCCGCGCTCGACGTTTCGCCAGAGGATCGGGTCGCGGAACAGGTCGACGAACGACAGCCAGTACCGCGTCGGCAGGTACGGGAACAGCGACTGCGCCGCGTCGAGGGTCAACAGCAGCGTGGAGGCGATCAGGACGGCCATCGTGCCCATCGCGGCCGCCAAGGGAGACTCGACGATCGTCGAGAGGAACACCGCGATCGCCGCGACGCCGAGCATCGACAAGATCGCGTACGCCAGCGACAGCCCGGTGCGCCACAGCAGCTGCGAACTCGACAGCGACGTGCCGGACACGCTTGTCGCCGCCGCGATTGACTCGCTCCCGAGGAGAGCCCGGCCCAGCACGAAGGCGGTGGCGGCAACG
>DATIOH010000124.1:0-4765 GCA_035473375.1 Nocardioidaceae bacterium
TGCGGTCGAGGATCTCGCCGCGCGCGGCACCGACTTTCTCGGCGAGCCACCCGCGCGTGTGCCCGTCGGGGATGAAGCAGATGTCGTGGCTGTCCGGCTTCTGCGCGACGGCCAGCCCGCGGGCATCGGCCTCTCGTCGCACCTCGTCTTTCGTCGAGCCGCCCAGCGGGAACAGCGCGCCAGCCAGCTGATCGGGGGTCAGCACCCCGAGCACGTACGACTGGTCCTTGCCCGGATCGACGGCTCGATGAAGGTCGACGCCTCCGTCGGGGCCTGGCTCGAGTCGCGCATAGTGCCCGGTCGCGACGGCGTCGAATCCCAAGGCGACCGCCCGGTCGAGCACGGCCGCGAACTTGATCTTCTCGTTGCAGCGCAGACAGGGGTTGGGAGTGCGCCCAGCGGCATATTCGGCGACGAAGTCCTCGACGACGTCACGGTGGAAGCGGTCGCTGAGGTCCCAGACGTAGAACGGGATCCCGATGACGTCGGCCGCGCGGCGGGCGTCGTTGGCGTCCTCGATCGTGCAGCAGCCGCGGGCGCCCGAGCGGTACGACTGCGGGTTGCGCGACAGAGCCAGATGGATGCCGGTGACGTCGTGCCCGGCCTCGACCGCTCGGGCTGCGGCGACCGCGGAGTCGACGCCGCCCGACATCGCGGCTAGTACCTTCACGGCTCCCCCGCCTCGGTGCCCGACACGGCGCCGGCCGCACGGGCGCGGCGCACCGCCGGGCCGATCGCGTCGATGACACGTCGCACGTCTTCGGCAGTCGACGTGTGCCCGAGCGAGAAGCGCAGCGACGAACGCGCCGCTGCGTCGTCGCAGCCCATCGCCAGCAGAACGTGCGACGCCTGCGGCACGCCCGCCGAGCACGCCGAGCCGGTCGAGCATTCGATGCCCTGCGCGTCGAGCAGCATGAGGAGTGAGTCGCCCTCGCAGCCGGGGAACGAGAGGTGAGCGTTGCCGGGCAGGCGCTTCGCGTCGTCGACGGGACCGTTGAGGATCGCGTCGGGGACGATGTCGAGGATCCCTCGGACGAGCTGGCGGCGCAGCCCCGCGAGCGCCTCGGCGCGGTCGGCCTGTCCCTTGACCGCAAGCTCGGCCGCCAAGGCGAAGCCGACGATCGCGGGCGGGTCGAGCGTCCCCGAGCGAACGTCGCGCTCCTGGCCGCCGCCGTGCAGGAGAGGCGTTACCTCAGCCTCGCGACCGAGGACCAGCGCGCCGACGCCGTACGGGCCGCCGATCTTGTGGCCGGTGATCGTCATCGCATCGACGCCGGCCTTGGCGAAGTCGACAGGCACCTGGCCCATGGCCTGCACAGCATCGGTGTGGAGCGGGATGCCGTGACTCCGGGCGACCCCAGCGATCGCGTCGAGCGGCTGGAACGACCCGACCTCGTTGTTGGCCCACATCACGCTGATGAGCGCGACGGAGTCGGGATCGTCGCCGATCGTCTGGGTCAGGGCGTCGACGTCGACGATGCCGGCCCTGTCGACTGGGATGAGCTCGACGCGGAAGCCTTCGGCGTCGGACAGCCAGCGCAGCGGGTCGAGCGTCGCGTGGTGCTCGATGGACGTGCTGACGATCCGGACCCGCCTCGAGTCGGAGGCACGGCGGGCCCACGCGAAGCCCTTCAGCGCAAGGTTGTTGGACTCGGTGCCGCCCGACGTGAACACGACCTCTGACGGGCGCGCGTTGACGGCGGCGGCGATGGTCTCGCGCGACTCTTCGACGACCCGGCGGGCCGCTCGTCCGGATCCATGCAGAGACGAGGCGTTGCCGAGATGGGCGAGTTGGGCCGCCATCGCCTCGATGACCTCGGGATACATCGGCGTGGTCGCCGCGTGATCGAGGTAGGCCAAGGGCAGATCAGACGCCTGGGTCATCGCGGGACAAGCGTAGTGGCCGTAATGACCGCGGGCGGCAGATGGTCCTCACCCGCGGACTCGGTCGAGCCAGGGATGGTCGGGCTCCTCGCAGCGCTCGAGGTAGTCGGCGAGCCAGGAGCGCGCTCCGTCGTCGAGAAGCGGGACGATTGCGGCGAAGTCGTGTTCGTCCTTGCTGCGCAGCTGCCGCGCCTTGAAACAGAGCACGATCTCGGGGTTCAAATACCGGATGCCGTCGCGTTCCCAGGTCACGGCGTCGAGTGGTGCGCTGAACGTCGTGTCTCGCCGGGACACCCAGTCGCCCTCGCGGTCGGGGTTGAGGACGACATCTGCGCGCCACGGCGCCAGGGCGTAGGTGCGCAGCCATACCTGGTCGGACTCCGCGTGCGGCTCTGGGTATCTGTCGTCGACCGGCCGGAGTGCGCCGCTGCCAGCACTCCATACGTGGTAGACGCCCTCGACCGCCTGCCGGAGTTCGGGAAGGTCCTTGCGGAACATCGAGATGTCGATGTCCTCGTGCGGCCTCGGGCTCTGGTGGAACGCCTCAGCCGCCTGTCCCCCCGCGATCCACCAGGGGATGCCGATTGGGTCGAAGAGCTCCTTGGCCTCGGTCAGCGTGAACGGCTGCCACGGTCCGTACAGCTGGAAGAAGCCCTCGTCCTCGACCCGCTCCCGCTCCGCCTTGGCGTGCGCATCCCCGGTGTCCGCCACGACCCCATCCTCGTCCAGACGGTCCAAAGAGTCCGCAATTTGGATCCAAATTGCAGAGGGCCTCAGCCTTTGCGGGCGTTGATCTGGTCGGTGGCGGCGGGGAGGACCTTGTGGAGGTCGCCGACGACGCCGAAGTCGACGAGGTCGAAGATCGGAGCCTCGGAGTCCTTGTTGACCGCGACGATCGTCTTCGACGTCTGCATGCCGGCGCGGTGCTGGATGGCGCCAGAGATGCCATTGGCGACGTAGAGCTGGGGGGAGACCGTCTTGCCGGTCTGCCCGACCTGGTACGAGTGCGGGTACCAGCCTGAGTCGACCGCCGCGCGGGACGCGCCGACGGCGGCGCCGAGCGCGTCGGCGAACGCCTCGACTGGGGCGAAGTCGCCGCCGGTCCCACGGCCGCCGGACACCACGATCGACGCCTCGGTCAGCTCGGGGCGGCCGGTCGCCGCACGTGGCCTGCGTTCGACGACAGCCGCCGTCCTCGACGACTCCGGCACGGCCACGTCGACCGTCTCGACCGCACCGGCGCCGTCTGCCCGCTCGGGGGTCACGGCGTTGGGCTTGACGGTGATGATCGGCGTCCCGTGGACGACCTTGGACTGCACGGTGAAGCCGCCGGCGAAGACCGACTGCGTCGTCCGAGGGCCGTCGTCGCCGGCCTGCACGTCGACCGCGTCGGTGATGAGTCCGGACTCGGTGCGCACCGCGAGCCGCCCCGCGATCTCTTTGCCCTCGGCGCTCGACGGGATCAGGACCGCGGTCGGCGACACCTGCTGCACGAGCACGCCGAGAGCGTCGACCTTCGGCACGACCAGGTAGTCGGCGAACTCCGCCCCCGCGACGACGTAGATCTTCTCTGCCCCGTACTCCCGCAGCGACGTGCCTGCCGCCTCTCCAAGACCGTCGGCGCCGTCGCCGAAGAACACTGCCGACGGCTCGCCGAGCCGACGAGCGAGCGTCAGCAACTCGTGCGTCGTCTTGCGGACCACCCCGTCGACATGGTCGACCACGACCAGGATCTCGCCCATCGTCTCGCTTGCCTCTCTACGTCTTCTTCGCCGGCCGTCTCAGATGAGAGGACGTGTCAGATGAACTTCTGGGCGGCCAGGAACTCGACCAGCGCGCCCGCGCCCGAGCCGTCCTCGTCAACGACCACCGTGCCCGCCGCGCGCGGCGGCCGAGCCTCGATCGCCTCGACCGCGGTCCATGCGGAGCCGGCTCCCACCAGCGCCGCGTCGATGCCGAGGTCGGCCAGCGTGAGCGACTCGACCGGCTTCTTCTTCGCCGCCATGATCCCCTTGAACGACGGATACCGAGGCTCGTTCGCCTGGTCGGTCACGCTGATGAGAACACGGCCGGCGGCCTCGACTATCTCGGTCGCGACATCGCCATCGCGGCGGGCGCGAACGGTGTCGCCGTCGACGGTCAGCTCTGAGGCGAATGTGACCTGCGGCAGCCCGAGCCGCTCGGCCAGCATCGCCGGCACCACGCTCATCGAGCCGTCGGTCGATGCCATCCCGCAGATCACCAGGTCGGCGGCCTGGGCCTCGACCGCCTTGGCAAGGATCAACGACGTCGCGACCGCGTCGGAGCCGTGCACCGCGTCGTCGAGCACGTGCACGCCCGCGTCGGCGCCCATCTGGAGCGACTTCAGCAGTGCCGCCCGCGCCACCTCGGGACCGACGGTCACCGCCACGACTTCGGTCGTCTCGGGATCGCCGGACTCCTTGACCTGTAGCGCCTGCTCGACGGCGTACTCGTCGAGCTCCGACAAGACTCCGTCCACGCCGACCCGGTCGACCGTGCGGTCGGCGGCGAACGAACGGTCGGCGGTCGCGTCAGGGCAGTACTTCACGCAGACGACGATCTTCATGGCGGCGGGAGATCCTTCTCGTGGTGACCAGGACGGAGCCATCATTCCGCAGGCCAAAGAACCTCAACCAGCCACCCCTGGCTCGGTCGAGCTACGAGCTCCCCGTCAGCACCCCGCGGATCTGTCGGTTGAGAGCGAGCGCCACGATCGCCGGCGGGATCAGCGCGATGACTCCGGCCGCGGCGAGGACGGGGTAGTTCGTCGCGTACTTGCCGACCAATTCGCTGATCATCACTGTGACGGGCTTCGTGTTGAGGGTTGGCGCGAGCAAGAGCGGTGTCAGGAACTCGCCCC
>DATIOH010000125.1:0-7372 GCA_035473375.1 Nocardioidaceae bacterium
AGTGGCTCCACCTTGCAGCCCCGCACCACCCGCAAAGTGGCTCCACTTTGCAGCCCCGCACCACCCCAAAGTGGCTCCACTTTGTGGCACGAGGCGACGTCGACGGCGTCCGCCAGTCAGACGGAGAACTCGACGCCTTGAGCCAGCGGAAGCTCGCCTGAGTAGTTGACCGTGTTGGTCGCCCGCCGCATGTACGCCCGCCAGGCGTCAGAGCCCGACTCGCGCCCGCCACCGGTCTCCTTCTCACCGCCGAACGCGCCGCCGATCTCTGCACCGGACGTGCCGATGTTCACGTTGACGATGCCGCAGTCCGACCCTTCGGCTGAGAGAAATCGCTCTGCCTCCGCCTGGTCGCCGGTGAACACGCTCGACGACAGTCCCTGCGGAACAGCGTTGTTGAGCGCGATCGCCTCGTCGAAGTCGTCATAGGGAACGACGTACAAGAGCGGCGCGAACGTCTCCTCGGCGACGACACGTGTCTGTTCCTTCATGCGAACGATCGCGGGTCGGACGTAGTACGCATTCGGCGCCTGGTCGGCGTGGACGCGGTCGCCGCCCGCGAGCAGCTGACCGCCCTCGTCGCCGGCCCGGCCGATGGCCGCCTGCATGCCGTCAAACGCGTCGCGCCCGATGAGGGGTCCGACCAACGTGTCGTCGGCGAGCGGGTTGCCGACCGGGAGCCGCTCGTACGCTGCGGAGAGCCGCTCCGCCAGCGACTCGACCACGCTCGAGTGGGCGATCACCCGACGCATGCTCGTGCACCGCTGACCGGCCGTGCCCGCAGCGGCAAAGACGATCCCGCGGACGGCCAGGTCGAGGTCGGCGCTGGGCGCGACGACAGCCGCGTTGTTGCCGCCGAGCTCGAGAAGCGACCGGCCGAAGCGCGCAGCGACTCGCGGGCCGACAGCACGGCCCATCCGGGTCGACCCGGTCGCGCTCAGGAGCGCGACCCCGTTCGAGTCGACCAGCGCCTGGCCAGCCTCCGAGCCACCGAGCACCACCTGCGAGATGTGCCGCGGCGCGTCGACGTCGGCGATTGCCCGCGCCAGCAATGACTGGCACGCGAGGGCGGTCAACGGTGCCCGCTCCGACGGCTTCCACACCACGGAGTCGCCGCACACTAATGCAATCGCGGTGTTCCACGACCACACTGCGCACGGGAAGTTGAAGGCGCTGATGACGCCGACGACGCCGAGCGGATGCCACGTCTCCATCAGGCGATGGCCGGCCCGCTCCGACGGCATCGTTCGTCCGTACAGCTGGCGTGACAGACCGACGGCGTAGTCGCAGACGTCGATCATCTCCTGGACCTCGCCGCGGGCCTCCGACGCGATCTTGCCGACCTCGACGCTCACGAGCGTCGCGAGGTCGTCTTTGTGCTCTGCCAGCAGTTCGCCGAAGCGCTTGACGAGTGCGCCGCGCGCCGGAGCCGGCCACGCGCGCCAGGCGTTGAACGCCTCGCCCGCTCGATCGACGGCCGCGGAGACCGCGTCGTCGGCGGCCCACGCCACGGTCGAGGCAGGCTCACCGTTGACCGGCGACGCCACCTCGATCGGTCCTGCTGCGGCGTCGAGGTCGACCCCGCAGCGTCGCGCTGCGACCACTGTCAGTTGTCTCAGGCTCTCGCGGCCCGGAATCTCCTTGATACGACTCATTGTCGGCGCTCCTTGCGGCTCACGAGACGTCGGTAGGAACTAACCTCTCAAAGCAGCGGCCGCAAGCGAGGAGCAGGGGTTGATCGAGCCGATTGACGAGTTCTTCGTCGACCGTGCCGAAGCCCTGCGCCCGGTCGGCGACCTGCCGACCTCGGGGGCCGACGACGTCGACCGCTCCGTGCTGCTTGCGCTCTTCGACGCCCAGGCTGAGAGCCGACACATCGACCTGGCCGCGCGGTGGCTGCAGGCGCAGGGACGCGGTTACTACACGATTGCGTCAGCGGGACACGAGGCGAACGCGGCGATCGCGATGGCAACTCGGGTCGACGACCCGGCCCTCCTGCACTATCGATCCGGGGCCTTCTACGCCGCACGAGCCGCCATGTACCTCGAGGCTTCGCGCGGCGCCCGGCACGCACCTGACGTCGACCCGGTCCGCGACGTCGTCCTCGGGCTCGTAGCGGCGGCCGACGAGCCGATGTCCGGCGGCCGGCACAAGGTGTTCGGCCATCCCAAGCTGAGCATCATTCCGCAGACGTCGACGATCGCGTCGCACCTCCCGCGGGCCGTCGGCCTCGCCTACACACTCGGGCTTCCGTCCGACTCCAGCCAGCGGCTGGCGTGGCCCGAAGACGCGATCGTCGTGTGCTCGTTCGGAGACGCATCGGTCAACCACTCGACCGCCCAGGGCGCGTTCAACGCGGCGGCCTACATGACGCACCGAAACGTCCCCGCGCCGATCCTCTTCGTCTGCGAGGACAACGGCATCGGGATCAGTACCCCGACTCCGGCCGGATGGGTCCTGCGCGCCCTGGGCCGGTTCGCGGAGTTCGAGTACATGGCGGTCGACGGGTCCGAGCCAGTGCGCGCGCTGCGCGCCAGCCGGACGATCGTCGACACCGTCCGCGAGACACGCCGGCCGGCCGTGCTCCACCTGCGCGCCGTCCGGCTGATGGGGCATGCCGGCTCCGACGTCGAGTCGGCCTATCGCTCTCGCTCTCAGATCGCGGCCGACTTCGAGCGCGACCCGCTGCTCGCGACCGCCGCGGCACTGGTCGACCGAGCCGCCCTCGACGGCGCGGGTGTCGTCGAGCGATACGAGTGGATTCGCGACCGCGTCATGGCAGAGGCAGCCGCTGTCCTCGACGCGCCGATGATCGAGAGCCGCGATGCGGTCATGGCGCCCCTCGCGATGCCCGACCACAGGCCCCCGAGGATCCCCCGCGCCCGGCACGCGTCCGATCCGGGTCCGACGGTGTCGGAGCGGTCGGAGATCTGGGCCGGCAAGCCGCCCGAGAAAGCCGGACGGCTCACGCTCGCGCACGCCGTCAACGCGGCCCTGACCGACGCACTCATCACGTACCCCGCAGCCGCGGTGTTCGGACAGGACGTGGCGGCCAAGGGCGGCGTCTACGGCGTCACGCGCGGCCTTCGCAAGAGACTCGGCGCCCACCGGGTCTTCGACGCGATCCTCGACGAGCAGACGATCCTCGGCACCGCGCTCGGGATGGCGCTGGCGGGTCGGCTGCCGATCCCGGAGATCCAATACCTCGCCTATCTCCACAACGCCGAGGATCAGCTGCGTGGCGAGGGGGCGTCGCTCCGGTTCTTCTCGGCCGGCCAGTACCAGAACGGCATGGTCGTCAGGATCGCCGGCCTCGCGTACCAGCGTGGCTTCGGCGGGCACTTCCACAACGACAACTCGGTCGCCGTATTGCGCGACATCCCCGGCATCGTCGTGTGCGTCCCAAGCCACCCGTACGAGGCGCCGGCCCTGCTCCGTACATGCGTCGAGTTGGCGGACCGCGACGGGCGGGTCTGCATCTTCCTCGAGCCGATCGCGCTCTATCACGAACGAGACCTGTTCCGTGAGGGTGACCAGCTCTGGACCGCGACCTACCGGCCCCCGTGGCCGACCGGGGTCGACCCCCACTCGGCGTCCCCGACGGATCGCCCGCTCGGGTCGGTCCGTACGTACGGCGAGGGCCCCGACCTGCTCATCGTCACGTTCGGAAACGGTGTGCCGATGAGCCTTCGGGCGGCACGGACGATCGCCGAGTCCGCGATCGCCTCGACGGTGCTCGACCTCAGTTGGATCGCCCCGCTGCCGACGCAGGAACTGCTCGACGTCGCCAAAGGCTTCGACCACATGCTCGTCGTCGACGAGACGCGGGCTACCGGCGGCGTCGCCGAGTCGGTCATCGCCACCCTCGTCGACGCGCAGTGGCCCGGGCGCGTCGGCCGGGTGACGAGCGCCGACAGCTTCGTCCCGCTCGGCCCGGCGGCCGAGCACGTCCTGCTGTCGGAAGAAGAGATCGTGACGGCTGCCCGCGCACTGCTGCGGCTCCGCGCAGACTGAGCGCTCCTGCCTGTCCCGCCAGCCGTTCACGAAAGAACGCCTGCCGAACTACTTGACCTTCGAGCCGTCATCGCTAGCGTCCAGAGAGACTCTGGTTCCGCACGGATCCGAAGGAGTTCTGCTCATGGGCACGGGTTCAGTCGACCGCCGAGATTTCCTCAAACTGCTGGGCGTCCCGGCCGCGGCCGCCGCGATCCCCCTCGACCTCGAGAAGGTCATGGCGATCCCGGCCAACAACAAGACCGGCTCCATCAACGACGTCGAGCACGTCATCTTCCTGATGCAGGAGAACCGGTCCTTCGACCACTACTTCGGGACTCTCCGCGGTGTCCGTGGCTTCGCCGAGCCGCACCCGCTCCGCCTGGAGTCCGGCGCCAGCGTCTGGCCCCAGCCGCACGGACAAGACGAGCTGCTGCCGTTCCGCCCGAAGGTGCCCGACGTCGGCCAGATGTTCCTACCCGATCCCCCGCATGGCTGGATCGACACTCATGCGGCTTGGAACGGCGGCCGACACGACCAGTTCCCGCCCAACAAGGGCGTGCAGACCATGGCCTACCACCGTCGCAAGGACCTGCCCTGGCAGTATGCGCTCGCTGACGCGTTCACGGTGTGCGACAACTACCACTGCTCGCTGCTCGGCCCGACCGATCCGAATCGCTATCACATGTGGACCGGCTGGGTCGGCAACGACGGCAAGCGCGGCGGACCTGTCATCACCAACGCGGAGGCTGGGTACGACTGGTCGACCTACCCCGAGCGGCTGCTTCGCAACGGGATCTCATGGCACGTGTACCAGGACATCGGCGACGGCCTGACGGCCGAAGGCTTCTGGGGATGGACCGGAGACCCGTTCATCGGAAACTACGGCTGCAACTCGCTGCTCTATTTCCACCGGTACCAGAACGCCGCGTTCACGAGTCCGCTCGGCAAGCGGTCGAAACAGGGCACAGAGATCAAGGCGCATAACCGCGACCCGGACAGGCTCCTCAGCGACTTCCGGGCCGACGTCAAGCACGACCGACTGCCGCAGGTGTCGTGGATCGCCGCTCCAGAGGCGTACTGCGAGCACCCGAACTGGCAGCCCGACTACGGCACCTGGTATGTCTCACAGGTCGTCGACATCTTGGCGTCGAACCCCGACGTCTGGAGCAAGATGGCCCTGTTCATCATGTACGACGAGGAGGGCGGTTTCTTCGACCACGTAGTGCCGCCAACCCCGCCGACGTCGGCCACCGACGGCAAGTCGACGGTCCCGACAACGAACGAGATTTACCCCGGCGACACCTTCGGCAACAGGCGCGGCCCCTACGGCGTGGGCATGCGGGTGCCGATGATCGTCGTGTCGCCCTGGACGCGCGGCGGATGGGTGAACTCCGAGCTGTTCGACCACACCTCGATGATCCGGTTCCTCGAGCGGCGCTTCGGTCACGGCAACCCCGACCTGATCGAATCGAACATCACGCCCTGGCGACGCGCGGTCATCGGCGACCTCACGAGCGCGTTCGACTTCAAGACGCCAAACCGGTCGCGACACGTGCATCTGCCCGACACCGACGACCTGGTGCCAAGCGACCTCGAGCGGCAGCCGGACAACGTTCCGGTGCCGCCGGTCGACCAGGCCGTTCCGCGGCAGGAGAGGGGCGTGCGTCCGGCCCGCGCACTGCCGTACCAGCTACACGCCGACGGTCGCCGCAACGGCGGGTCGTTCGAGATCGACCTCGACAGCACCGGCCAGAAGGCCGCGGTCTTCCAGGTGCGGTCAGGCGACGGCTCTCGGCCGCGCACCTACACCGTGGGAGCCGGAAAGGCCGTCACTGACGCCTGGGACGCGTCGGCC
Source organism: Nocardioidaceae bacterium (assembly GCA_035473375.1). GTDB lineage: Bacteria > Actinomycetota > Actinomycetes > Propionibacteriales > Nocardioidaceae > DATIOH01. Next base: position 5,852 of record DATIOH010000125.1, read on the forward strand.
GGCTACGACTTGGCGGTGCACGGGCCGAACGGCTTCTTCCGCAGCTTCGTCGGGGCAGCCGACACCGGGCTCAGAGTGCGTGCGTGGTACGAGCCGCGCCACCGCGAGGTCGTGCTCCGGCTCGCCAACGCCGGCGACGCCAGGATCGACCTCGTCGTCGCTGACGCCTACAAGTCGCGGGCCGCGAAGATCACGCTTCGGGCTGGCAAGGATGTGACCCGGCACTGGTCGCTTGCGCGTACCCGCGGCTGGTACGACCTGCTTGTCACGGTCACCGGCGACGCCGACTTCGCGTGGCACTACGCCGGCCACGTCGAAAACGGCGCGCCCAGCATCAGCGACCCGCTGATGGGCGGCTTGATCTGAGCTGAATTGACACACGCCGCCAGCGACGAGTTGGCCGCGACCACATCGATGCCCGGAACGTAGGATCTGGCCCATGCGTGGCGAGGCGGCAGTGGGCGAGCCTGCGCAGGGCCATCGGCTGCCGCAGCTGCGCAAGCTGCTGCGCTTCGGCGCGAGCTCGGTGGTCGCCGTCGTCTGCAGCGAGACGACGTTCCTGCTGCTCTACGGGCCAGCGCACGCGTCGTCGACGGTTGCGTCGGTCTGCGCCTGGCTGGCTGGTGCGATCCCGAACTACTGGATCAACCGCACCTGGACATGGGGACGCCGCGGTCGGCCGAGCGTGTCTCGCGAGCTCGTTCCTTACGCGGCGATCGTCTTCGGCACGCTCGGCCTGGCGATCGCGGCGACCGCCGTCGGTGATGCGCTGCTGCGCGACAGCGGCGTGTCTGACGCCGCCCGCACCGTCTTGGTCGGCGGCATCTATCTGGCGGTCTACGGCGTGATGTTCTTCGTGCGGTTCCTGCTCTTCGACCGGATCTTCGCGCCTGCCGACGAGCCGGGCGCCGCGAGCCGCTCGTGAGCCGATAGGCCCGCCGATAGGACTGCCGATAGGACTGCCGATGGCCGTACGATCACGTCCATACTGGCGTCCATGTCGAGCGTCGAGACGAACAACGAGCTCTTCGTCGCCGCAGACACTGCGGCCCGCGCGGGCGATTGGGGGGCGCTCTGGGAGCTGCGTGATCGTCTCAAGGCGACCGGCGACTGGCCGGGTGCCTACGGCATCGGCTGCGCGATCGCCGGATGGCACGTCGATCGACCGGCTGGTGACGCCCTGCTCGACGAGGTGATCGACGCCGGTTTCCACCAGCCCGAGTTCTGGGTGGCCGAGCTCGCCGAGTCATTCGCGACCGAGCCCGAATGGGACGCGCGCCTTGCCCGGATGCGAGCCAACGTTCCGCCGCCCCGCCTCACCCTCACCGCCTGGCCGGACTATCCGCCGACCCTCGACCCGGTGCTCGACCGACTGCCGCCCGAGCGCGAGGAACTGCTGCGCGACCGACTGCCCGAGCTCGCTGCCAGCGCCTGGCAGTCGGCGCTGAGCCTGGTCGACTGGACGACGACTCGCTGGGTGCACGCGAACGGCCATGTCGACAACCGTGACGCCGTCGAGGT
>DATIOH010000126.1:0-7840 GCA_035473375.1 Nocardioidaceae bacterium
ACCGTCAGCGACGGCTCAGGCCGGGGCTCGCGAACACGCGAGACGACCTCGACCTCAATGGCGGCACGGTCAACGTCGCGGATGACGCAGACCGCTCCCGCGCCGTGCCCGTCGGTCAGGATGAGCTGTTCGCCGACACGCATCCGCCGGACAGCCGCGGCATGGCGGCCCTCGTCGCCTCCGAGCACGACAACGTCTGACGCGAGGTCGTCGGTCGGTACGACGAAGACGGCCAGGCTCATCCGATCATCTGCATCAGCCGCCGAAGGCGTCCTTGAACCGCTCGAACATGCTCTTGTGCGACTTCTGCACGGAGGCGATCGGGTTCTCCTCGCCGCGCATCCGGGCGAGCTGACGAAGCAATTCCTCTTGGTCGCCGTCGAGCTTCGTTGGGGTCTCGACGACGACGGTGGCGACGACGTCGCCGCGGCCCGTTCCGCGTAGCCGCGGCACGCCGCGGCCGCGGGCAGCGAGCAACTCGCCGGACTGAATGCCCGGGCGGACCTCGAGAGTGAAAGTGCGCTCGACATCGCCGCCGGACGCGACGTCGGCCTCAAGCGTCGGCAACTCGACGGACGTGCCGAGCGCGGCTGCCGTCATCGGAAGCGTGAGGGTGCAGAGCAGGTCGTCGCCGTTGCGGGTGAATACCTCGTGGTGCGCGACCTCGACCTCGACGTAGAGGTCGCCGGCCGGGCCGCCGCCGGGACCGACCTCGCCCTGTCCGCCGAGCTGGATCCTGTTGCCCGAGTCGACGCCTGCCGGGATGTTGACGTTGATTGCGCGCCGCGATCGCACCCGCCCGTCGCCAGCGCACTCGCTGCAGGGGTCGGGGATGACGGTGCCGTAGCCGCGGCAGGTCGGACACGGACGCATTGTCCGCACCTCGCCGAGGAAGGACCGCTGGATGTGCGACATCTCGCCGCGTCCCTGGCAGGTCGAGCAGGGCGCGAGCGTCGTGCCGGGCGAGGTGCCGGCACCGCCACAGAGGGTGCAGACGACAGCGGTGTCGACCTTGACCTCCTTGGCCACGCCGAAGGCCGCCTCGGCCAGTTCGAGCTCGATCCGGATCAGCGCGTCTTGGCCGCGCCGCACTCGCGGCCGCGGGCCTCGCTGCGTCGCCCCCTGGCCGAAGAAGGCGTCCATGATGTCGGTGAACGAGAAGCCCGGGCCGAATCCGCCGGCGCCGGCTGCTGACAGCGGGTCGCCGCCCATGTCGTAGAGCTCGCGCTTCTTGGGGTCGCTGAGCACGTCGTAGGCGCGGGTGACCTCCTTGAAGCGCTCCTGCGTCTCGACGTCGGGGTTGACGTCGGGGTGCAGTTTGCGCGCCAGGTTGCGGTACGCCTTCTTGATCTCGTCCGGACTCGCATCGCGCGAGACGCCGAGGACGTCGTAGAGGTCTTGGGTCATGCTCCGTCGCTTCTCATGGGTGCGTTCATCCGTCTGCCAGCATCTGACTGACGTACCGCGCGACCGCGGTCACTGCAGCCATCGAGCCGGGGTAGTCCATGCGCGTCGGCCCGACGACGCCGAGTGTCGCGATCGGCTCGGCGTCGGGACCGTAGCCGGTGGCCACCACCGACGTGGCCGCCAGCAGCTCGTGTGGAACCTCGTGGCCGATCCGCACTGTGACGCGGCTCGGACTGGTCGCCTCGCCGAGCAGCTTGAGGAGCACCACGTGTTCCTCGAGCGCCTCGAGCAAAGGCTGGATCGAGGTCTCGAAGTCCTCGCCGAAGCGCACCAGGTTGGCAGTGCCGCCGAAGGCGACCTTGTCGCCGGACTTGTCGTCGGCGACGGCCTCGGCAAACGCGGCCACGATGTGCGCGACGGTCGCCAGGTCGTCCTGGTGGAACATCATCGGCAGCGCAGCCAGCCGACCGGCAGCGTCGGAGAGGTGCTGACCGACCACGGCCGTGTTGAGCCGCGCCCTCAGGTCTGCGAGGACGTCGTCGTCCATGGCCTTGGTCAGCTCGACGACTCGTTGCTCGACGCGGCCAGAACTCGTGATGACGACCAAGAGCACCTTGGTGGCCGAGAGCGTGACGATCTCGACGTGGCGCACCGTCGACCGCGACAACGTCGGGTACTGGACGATCGCGACCTGCTGGGTGAGCTGCGCGAGCAGGCGAACGCTGCGGTGGACGACGTCGTCGAGGTCGACGGCCCCCTGCAGGAACGTCGCGATGGCACGGCGCTCGGCCGGCGACAGCGGCTTGACGCTCGTGAGCCGGTCGACGAAGAGCCGATAGCCCTTGTCGGTGGGGATGCGGCCCGCGCTGGTGTGTGGCTGCATGATGAAGCCCTCTTCTTCGAGGGCCGCCATGTCGTTGCGGACCGTCGCTGGCGAGACGCCGAGCTGATGACGGTCGACGAGAGCCTTGGAGCCGACTGGCTCCTGCGTCTGCACATAGTCCTCGACGATGGCGCGCAGAACGTCGAGCTTGCGGTCGTCGAGCACTGCGCCTCCTCGTCTGGCACTCGGGCTGCATGAGTGCCAACCACTCTACTAGGCTGAGTGGGTGGCTGCGGTGCACGAGCAGGGCTTCTCGGAGGTCGCTGACGGCTGCTTCATCGCTCGCTACCTCGCGTGGGACACCACCATCGGCGCGGTCGTCGGCTCGGACGGCGTGCTCGTCGTCGACACCCGCGCCACCGCGCTGCACGGACGCGAGATCCGCGAGCAGCTGACGCGCATCGCGCCGAACCGGCCCGTGAGGTGGGTGGTCGACACCCACGAGCACTTCGATCACGTTTTGGGCAATTCGGCGTTCGACGAGGCGTCGGTCGTCGCGCACGAGGTCGCCGCCGATCAGATGACCGACGCCGTCGAGCACATCCGCGCCAAGATCCGCGCCGATCCGCTCGTCGATTCCTCGTGGCCCGGACTGACAGCCGAGGTCTTCGACGGCGTGCTCACCAGCCCGATCCGACTCCCCGACGTCACCTTCTCATCGGTGACCACGATCGACCTCGGCAGCCGCTATGTCGAACTGCTTCACCCGGGCCGCGGCCACACTGCCGGCGATCTCGTCGCCCGTGTGCCGGACGCCGACACTGTCTTTGCGGGCGACCTCATCGAGGAGTCCGCTCCACCATCGTTCGGCTCCGACTCGTACCCCATGGACTGGACGGCGACCCTCGACATCGTCGTGGGCATCCTCACCGACACGTCCGTGGTCGTGCCCGGCCACGGCGCGACGGTCGATCGCGCGTACGTCGAGGACCAGCGCGAGGACGTTTCTCGCGTCGCCGAGGTGATCCGTTCGCTGTTCGCCGCAGCCGTGGCAGCGGACGATGCGCTGGAGGCCGCCGGATCGCAGTGGCCATTCGAGAACCACCCGATGGCAGACGCCGTCGCCCGCGGATACGCGCAGTTGCGCGAGTCGGGACAGCGTCCCGAACCGGATGTCCGGTCCCTGCCGCTGATCTGAGCCCTTCACTCAGGCGTCTTCACTAAGAACGTGCCTGCGTCGGCGTTGCGTCCCCCGTTCGCGGGCGATCGCTCGTTAGCGTCCTCGCCGTGGCAACCGATCGATATGGCAGTGATGTGCTCGCCGGAGACTGGCGCGTTCCGAAGAACGGGCGCACCCAGCCGGTCGAGGCGACGGTCGGCGACGTCGTCGAGGAAGTCATGACCGGATGGTGCGGCGAGATCGTCCGGATCGACCGCGACCTCGGCACCCTCGACCTCGAGGACCGGCACGGCAAGCGCCGCACCTTCCCCCTCGGTCCGGGCTTCCATCTCGACGGCAAGCCGGTCGAGCTCACCCGACCCGCACGCAAGGCGCCGATCCGATCGAGCCGCACCGCCTCCGGCTCGCTCGCTGTCGACACCGTGGCGCGCGTCGCCCGGGCCAGCCGGATCTGGGTCGAGGGTCGGCACGACGCCGAGTTGGTCGAGAAGGTCTGGGGTGACGACCTGCGGGTCGAGGGCGTGGTCGTCGAGTACCTCGAGGGTGTCGATCATCTCGACGAACGACTTCGCGAGTTCGGGCCCGACTCGAGCCAGCGGGTCGGTGTGCTGGTCGACCACCTGGTGCCCGGCAGCAAGGAGTCTCGGATCGGAGCAGACATCGCGCGGGGCCCCTTGGGCGGCGCGGTGCTCATCGTCGGACATCCGTACATCGACATCTGGCAGGCCGTGCGTCCCGACCGGGTCGGGCTGAAGGCGTGGCCGACCATCCCGCGCGACATCTCCTGGAAGGCCGGTGTTTGCGCCGCCCTCGGCTGGCCGCACGGCAGTCAGTCGGACATCGCGCGGGCCTGGCAGCAGATCTTGTCGCGAGTGACCTCCTACACCGACCTCGAGCCCGAGCTACTCGGCCGGGTCGAGCAGCTGATCGACTTCGTCACCGTCGACTAGGCCGACAGGCAACCCGCCCCCAAAAGGGATAAGTGGCTCCACTTTGCAGCGCTGGGCACCTCACCCCGGCAGCAGCCGCCGCACCACTCCGTCCGCCAGCAGCCGGCCCCGAACCGTCAAGACGACCCGCCCGCGAGCGAGTGCCTCCCCGTCGATCAAGCCGTCGGCCGCAAGGCCCAACACTGCGGCCAGTCCAGCGTCGTCAAGGACGTCGACCGCGAGCCCGTCCGACAACCGCGACTCGAGCAGCACCCGCTCCACTCGCCGCGACTCGGCGTCGAGCTCCTCGCGTGCGTGGGCAGGACTCGCACCGGCGCCGATCCGCTCGGCATAGGCCGCGGGGTGCTTGACGTTCCACCAGCGGACGCCGCCGACATGAGAGTGCGCGCCCGGACCGATCCCCCACCAGCTGGCGCCGGTCCAGTAGGCCAGGTTGTGCTGGCAGCGCGCCGTCGAGTCGCGAGCCCAGTTCGACAGCTCGTACCAGCGCAGGCCGTCCGCCGAGAACAACGCGTCGGCGAGTTCGTACTTGTCGGCCACATCGTCGTCGTCGGGCAGAGGGATCTCACCACGTCTGACCCGCCGGGCCAGGGCCGTGCCTTCTTCGACGATCAGGGCGTAGGCACTGAGATGGTCGGGATCGAGCGCGAGGGCTGACTCGACGGTTTGTCGCCAGCTTTCGACGGACTCCCCCGGTGTTCCGTAGATGAGATCGACGCTGACCTGGTCAAAGCCTGCTTCGCGCGCCCACGCCACCACCGACGGCAGACGGGCGGGGTCGTGGGTGCGCTCGAGGACGCCCAATACGGCCGGGTCGGCCGACTGCATCCCGAACGAGATGCGGTTGATGCCGGATGACCGAAGCGCGGCAAGCTCGGCCGGACCGACGCTGTCGGGGTTCGACTCCGTCGTCACCTCGGCGCCCGGCGCCAGGCCAAACTCCGATGCGATTGCCGACAGCACCGCTGCGAGATCGCGCGGGGGCAGGAGCGTCGGCGTTCCGCCGCCGAAGAAGACGGTCGACACCGGCTGGCCGAGGCTTGCCAACGTTCGGCGAGCGAGGCGCACCTCGGCAATTGCGGCGGCGGCGTAGGTCTCGCGCGAGGCCCCGGGCGCCCCGACGGCAGGGCCGAGGTCGCGAGCGGTGTAGGTGTTGAAGTCGCAATAGCCGCATCGCACCGTGCAGAACGGCACATGGACGTAGAAGCTCAGCGGGCGCGATCGCGCGCGTTCGAGGGCGTCGACCGGAACTGACCCGTCGCGTGGTGCGAGTTGCCCCTCCGGAAGCGTTGACGGCATGTCGCCGTCAGGCGTAGAGGTTGTCGAGCTCGACTCGGTAGCGGTCTTCGACCACCCGCCGCTTGACCTTCATGCTCGGCGTGATCTCGCCGTCCTCGACAGTGAGGTCGTGGTCGAGGATGACGAACTGCTTGATCTGCTCCCAGCGGTTGAGCTTGTCGTTGAGCTGGTCGACGTAGCCCTGCACCATCTGGCGCGCCTGGTCGGACATCACGATCTCTGCGTACGAGCGGCCGCTGAGCCCGTTCTGCCCGGCCCAGCCGTCGACCGCGTCGGGGTCGAGGGTGATGATCGCCGACACGAACTTGCGCTCGTTGCCGTGCACGACGAATTGGCTGACGTAGGGGCACACGGCCTTGAACTGTCCCTCGAGCACCTGCGGCGCGATGTACTTACCGCCGGACGTCTTGAAGAGGTCCTTCTTGCGGTCGGTGATCTTCAGGTACCCGTCTGAGTCGAGCTCGCCGATGTCGCCTGTATGCAGCCAGCCGTCGACCAGCGACTCGCCAGTCGCCTGGTCGAGCTTGTGATAGCCGTCCATCACTCCCGGGCCTTTGATGAGCACCTCGCCGTCGTCGGCGATCTTGATCTCGGTGTCGTCGAAGGCCAGCCCGACCGTGCCGAACTTGTACCGTCCGGGTCGGTTGACGCAGGTTCCGGCCGACGTCTCCGTGAGTCCGTATCCCTCGAGGATGACGATGCCGGCCGCATGGAACCACTCAGCGATGTCGCGGTTGAGCGCGGCCGAGCCGGACACAAAGAACCGGAGCCGGCCGCCGAAGCGGGCGCGGATCTTCTTGTAGACCAACGCGTCGAATACCGTCCGCTGGAGACCGACGGTCATCGGGATCGGCTTGCCTGCCTGCTGGAGACGAGACCATTGACGCCCGACCTTGAACGCTTGATCGAAAATCTGCTTGCGTGCCCCGCCCTCGGTCTCGACCATCGTGACAACTCGGCTGTGCGCCTTCTCGAAAATGCGCGGCGCGGCGCCCATGAAGGTGGGTCTGATGACGGCGAGGTTCTCGACGATCTTGTCGACGTTGCCGTCGACGGCCGTCGGGAATCCGATCGCGAGCTGCGTCGTCAGCAGCACCTTGCCGAAGGCATGCGCAAGAGGCAGCCAGAGGTATTGCAGGTCGTCGAGCGTGAGCAGCCCGGTGGCCTGCACGGCGACGCCCTCGTAGGTCCACGCCCGGTGCGAGAGGCGGACGCCCTTGGGCCGGCCAGTTGTGCCGGACGTGTACATGAGCGTGGAGAGGTGGTCGGGCTGGGCGCCGTCGACACGTTCATGGACGGCGTCCGGCCGCTCGGACAGCAGGTCGGAGCCGAGCGCCTCCAGCGCCTCGAGGTCGATAACCCAGTCGTCGTCAGGGTCGCCGTCGGGCGTGCCCGCGAACGTGACGACCTTGACCACCGATGGGATCGCGGCGCGCTGGTCGCGCAGCTTGGCGACCTGAGTGTCGTCTTCGGCGAACACGACACGTGACTCGGAGTCGCTCAGGATGTACGCCACATCGTCGGCGATGGTGGACGGGTAGACCGTGGTCGTCGCCGCCCCGGCCGACATGATCGCGAGGTCGGCGAGGATCCAGTCGTAGCTGGTTCCGGAGGCAATGGCGACGCGCTGCTCGGGCTCGACGCCCAGCGCGATCAGGCCGGCTGCGATCCGGGCGACCTGTTCGCCGGTCTGCGCCCACGTGACCGACTCCCAGGTGCCGCCGACCGGGTAGCGGTACGACTCCAGGTCGGGTGTCGCCTCGACCCGGTCGAAGAACATCCGGCCGACGGACGCCGGGCGGTTGTCAAGCAGCGCGCGGACGTCGTCGGGCATGCACGGACCTCAATCGAGATGCCTACGGGGACGTAGGGCTTTGGGTGACGTCGGACGGGATAGCAGGGGAATGCTTCGAGCGTAGCGATCTCGGGTGCGCTCGGCCCACGCGACTGTCGACATCGAGGCCCGGCCCGCTGCGACGAACACGCCAGTGATCACGCACGAGCGGCATGCGCCTCGGCGGTTTCGCGGGTTTGCGGGGTGAGGTCGTCGCCCGCGTCGAGCAGCGACGGCAACAGCTGCCGATCGGTCGTCAACGCCTTGAACATCGTGGTCACGGTGATGCCGTGGTCGGGGCGGTGGACGACCTCGATGGCATCGCCCACCGAGACCTGGCCATCGCG
>DATIOH010000127.1:0-4163 GCA_035473375.1 Nocardioidaceae bacterium
CACGGGCGGCGTCGAGCGACGCCTGCACATCGCACGAGACCCCTGCCTCGTGACCGAGCATCGCCATCGCGGCATGCGCAAGCGCGAAGTCGGGGTCGAGCTCTGACGCATGCCGGATCAGCTCGTCACCGCCGTTCTGTAGGCGCATCAGCTTTTCGATGCCCGCGTTGTAGTGGGCGGCTGCCTCAGCGGTCGTCGACAGCGGCATGCCGAGCGGGTCGCGTGGTCGAGCGACGGGGTGCCGGCCGCCGACGACGCGTCCGTCGGCCAGCTGCCGGGGGAGTGGCGCGACGTCGTCGAGGACTGCCTGGGCGAGGGCGAACGCCTGGCTGCGCAGCTCGGGCACGGCAGTCGACTCCCACAGCTCGCCTCGTCGCATCGCCCCGAGGGTCCAGATGGGAGCGTCGGAGGCGCCGTCGGAGCCGAGCAGGCGGCCATGGTGAGTCTCGAAGCCGAGTCCTGCTGTCGACACGACGGCGAGTGCTGAGCCGCTTCGCGATCTGAGCAGGTCGTCGAGAAGGGGGTTGCCGAGGGCGCGCACATCGGTCTGCGGACCGGTGCAGTTGACGACCCAGCCGACGTCGCGGGTGGAACCGTCGGCGAGGGTGACCCGCAGACCGCCGGTCGGCAGTGGCTCGGCGGCTGCGACCTCGGCCGATCCCACGACGAGGCGCCCGGCGGCGCGCAGCTCGCGGAGGACTACGGCGCTCGCGGGCGCCATCCGGTGCCGGACGGAGCTCCATCGGGTCGCGTAGCGGGTCATGAACTCGGCCCGGTCGGGCTCGCTGAGCCGCTCCCAGAGTGAGCTCACCTGAAAGCGGAGGCCGTCGACGCCGGGTCGCCAGTCGCCGGTGCTGCGGGCGACCGATGCGAGATGTCGCCGGGCGTGTCGACGGATGCCTGCGAGGTCGTGGCCCCAGTCGGAGATGTCGGGAATGGCGGCGAGCCGGATCTCAGGCCGGTGCTCGGCCGGCAGTCGTCCGCCGCGCGAGATCGCGTGGATGACTCGGTCGGGCCGACTCGACGCGTCGGACAGCGACAGCGCGACGTCGACGGTGGTCAGGCCGGTGCCGACCAGCAGGACGTCGGGCGGGCCGCTCCGGTCGCGTCTGACGACGTCGAGAGCCCCCGGCGCCCACGGGTCCGGTACGAAGAAGGCCGATGCCTGCAGCGCGTCGGGAGCCCAGCGGGTTCCCGGGCTGGGCAAGCCGACCGCGATGACCGTCGCCTCGGCGGTCAGCTCGTTTCCGTCGGAGGTCTGGACCGCGACGCCCGTCGCGGTCCGCCGGACCGCGACCGCGCGGGCCCGGAGCTGCCGGATTCCGGCCGCTCCGTTGGCGGCCTCGACCGCGTCGCGGAGCGTCTCGTCGAGATAGCGGCCGAACTGCCGCCGGCTCGCGAAGGCAGCAGGATCGGACGCCGTGTCCGAACTGCCCGGCGCGACCGGATTGTCGCGTGTTCGCCAGTCGACGAAGTGCGACGGGTCCTCGGGCAGCGCGCTCATGCCGGCCGCCTGGACGTTGAGGAGGTGCTGTTCGTCGTCGGTGCTGTAGGCCACCCCACGCCCGATCCGATCGCTCGGGTCGACGAGGACGATGTCGATGTCGGTCGATCGACGTCCAGCGCCGCGGGCCAGATGGATCGCCGTCAAGGCTCCGGCCGCTCCCGCTCCGACCACGACGACCGTCGGTCGGCTCCGTCGTGACACCGTTGTCACGCCGCCTCCCCTCGTTGGACACCAATGTCTTAACAACAGTAAGTCAATCAACTATATGTTGTTGTCCGGCTCCGGTTGGACAGTCTCCCAGCCATCCGCCGGTCAGTCCCCCCATTTCCTCGCATCTTCGGTCGGGATGCAACGTCGACGCCCCTGGCGCGCCGAAATCGGGCACTAGGCTGTTCGCGTGGACCGGCGCATCTTCGGCATCGAGAACGAGTACGGCGTGACGTGCACGTTCAAAGGCGCGCGCCGACTGTCGCCAGACGAGGTCGCCCGCTACCTCTTCCGCCGCGTGGTCTCGTGGGGCCGGTCGAGCAACGTCTTCCTGCGCAACGGCGCGCGCCTCTACCTCGACGTCGGGAGCCACCCCGAGTACGCGACGCCGGAGTGCGACTCGGTCGTCGACCTCGTGACGCACGACAAGGCGGGGGAGCGGGTGCTCGAAGGCCTGCTGGTCGACGCCGAGCGGCGACTGCGCGAAGAGGGCATCGCCGGCGACGTGTACCTCTTCAAGAACAACACCGATTCCGCGGGAAACTCCTACGGGTGCCATGAGAACTACCTCGTCGGCCGCCACGGCGAGTTCTCGCGGCTGGCCGACATCCTGATCCCGTTCCTCGTCAGCCGGCAGATCGTTGTCGGCGCAGGCAAGGTGCTGCAGACGCCGCGCGGCGCGATCTACTCGGTGAGCCAGCGCGCCGAGCACATCTGGGAGGGCGTCTCGAGCGCCACCACCAGGTCTCGGCCCATCATCAACACGCGCGACGAGCCACACGCCGACGCCGAGCGCTTCCGTCGCCTGCACGTCATCGTCGGCGACTCCAACATGAGCGAGACGACCACGATGCTCAAGGTCGCGTCGACCGACCTCGTCCTGCGGATGATCGAGGCCGGCGTCGTGATGCGCGACATGACGATGGAGAACCCCATTCGGGCGATCCGCGAGATTTCGCACGACATGACAGGCCGTCGCAAGATCCGGCTGGCGAACGGGCGCGACGCGTCCGCCCTCGACATCCAGCACGAGTACCTCTCGAAGGCTCGCGACTTCGTCGACCGGCGCGAGCTCCACACCAAGACCGTCGACGCCGCCCTCGACCTGTGGGAGCGGGGACTGAAGGCCGTCGAGTCCGACGACCTGAGCCTGGTCGAGCGAGAGATCGACTGGGTGATCAAATACCGCCTGATCGAGCGCTACCGCGCACAGCACGGCCTCGGCCTCACATCGGCTCGGGTGGCGCAGCTCGACCTCGCGTACCACGACGTGCATCGAGGACGCGGTCTCTATTACCTGCTCGAGAAGCGCGGCGCCGTCGCCCGCGTGACCACCGACCTGGCCGTGTTCGAGGCGAAGTCGGTGCCGCCGCAGACCACCCGGGCTCGGCTGCGAGGCGAGTTCATCCGACGGGCCCAGGAGCGGCGCCGCGATTTCACCGTCGACTGGGTGCACCTCAAGCTCAACGATCAGGCTCAGCGGACCGTCCTGTGCAAAGACCCGTTCCGCTCTCACGACGAGAGGGTCGAACGCCTGATCGAGTCGATGTGACGTCACGGTAGTCTTGGACGCCTTGCTCCCGTCGTCGCTGGTCCAATCCGCTCGTCCCATGAGGTGTAACAACGTGCGCCGTTTCGCGGCTGCAGTGGTCGCCCCACTGCTTTTTCTGACCGCTGGCTGCTTCGGCGGAGACGCCAGCACCGAAACCAAGAAGCCCGCCGCCGGCGACATCGCCGACGTCACAGTCACCGGCGGGTTCGGCGTGCAGCCGACGGTCACGTTCAAGGCCCCGATGTCCTTCGCCAAGACCGAGGACAAGATCCTCGAACACGGTTCCGGATCCGGCGACAGCGTCCTCCAGAACTCGACCGTGACGGTCGATTACTCCGCGGTCAACGCGAGCGACGGCGACACCTTCTCGACCAGCTGGAACGACAACGGCAAGGCGACGGCGTCCACGTTCGCCGTCTCGTCGGTCTTCCCCGGCTTCTACACCTCGCTCGAGGGCGCACAGGCGGGCGACCGGGTGCTGATGACGGTCTCGTCCAGCGACGCGTTCGACCCGACCGGGAACTCCGAGCAGACCGTGCGCGCCGGCGACAGCGTCATCATGGTCGTCGACCTCAAGAAGGTCGACAACCCCAACATCGTGCCCACCGCCCAGCTCCCGACCCTGAAGCTCGACAAGGACGGCAACCCGACGAAGTTCGTGGCCAAGTCCGACACGCCCGACTCGGTTGGGCTGCTGAGCCAGGAGACGCTCAAAACGGGCACCGGCGACGCGGTCACTGCGTCCGACACGATCAAGGTCCACTACCTCGGCCAGCTCTGGCCAGACGGCGCGACGTTCGACAGCAACTACGGCGACAAGAAGCCACTGGTCATCCCACTCGCCAACACGATCGAGGGCTGGCAGCAGGGCTTGGTCGGCAAGACGGTCGGGTCGCG
>DATIOH010000128.1:0-7844 GCA_035473375.1 Nocardioidaceae bacterium
GCAGGCATCAGGGGAAATCCCTGAGGCAAAGTCCTCAAGCGAGGTCGAGACACCGTTATCTGCGCCGCTGGCAGGTCGGGCACCAGAAGAGATTTCGCCCCTCGAGCACCTTGGTCTTCACGATCGACCCGCACACATGGCATGGCTGACCCGTCCTCCGGTAGACGTAGACCTCACCGCCGTGGTCGTCGACCCGCGGGGGCCGCCCCATCGCCTCGGGCGTGTGCTCGTCGCGGACGGTGTCGATGCGGCCGGTGCCCACGCCGTACGCCATCAGATCGACGAGGTCGTCCCACATCGCCGTCCAGCGCCGCTTTGACACCTTCTGCCCGGGTGTCAGAGGACTCAGTCGGGCCCGGAACAGCGTCTCGGCCCGGTAGACGTTGCCCACTCCGGCGAGCACGGACTGGTCCATCAGCAGCGCACCGATCGCCTTGCGGCTCTTGTGGATCCGGACGAACGCCCGCTCGGGGTCGGCGTCGGCGCGGAGGGGATCCGGGCCGAGTTTGGCGAGGATCTTGTCGCGTTGGTCGGCGTCGATCAGCTCGCAGGTGGTCGCGCCGCGGAGGTCGGCGTACGCCGTGTCGCTCTCGAGCCTGAGCCGCACCGCTCCGACCGGCTCGGGCGCCGGGGCTATCCCGAGTGCGAACACGCCGATCAGCCCGAGGTGGACATGGACGATCCGGTCGTCGCCGAACGTCAGAAACAAGTGCTTGCCGGCCGACTCGGACGACGCCAGCGGATGGCCGTCGACGAGCCGAGCCTCGTCGACGAAGCGCCCCTGTGGGCTGGAGGCGTGTACCGGACGATCGAGGAAGGCCTCGCGCAGATCGGCCGCCAGCCGGTAAAGGGTATGGCCCTCAGGCATGTCGCTGGATTCCGACAGTTCAGGTCGTCGCCGGAAGCGGTGGAAGGTCGCCGCTCTGCTCGTACGCCGTGAGCATGCCGAGCCGACGGACGTGGCGCTCTTCGCCGGTGAAATCCGTGGCGAGGAAGGTCTCGACGAAGCCCACGGCCTCGTCGACGCTGTGCATGCGGGCGCCGATCGAGACAACGTTCGCGTCGTTGTGCATGCGGCCGAGGCGGGCAGTCTCGTCGGACCACGCGAGCGCGGCGCGCACGCCCTTGACCTTGTTGGCCGCGATCTGCTCGCCGTTGCCGGAGCCGCCGATCACGATTCCGAGGCTCCCGGGGTCGGCGACAACGCCTTCCCCGGCGCGCAGGCAGAACACCGGATAGTCGTCTTCGGCGTCGTATGCATGGGGGCCGTGGTCGGTGACGTCGTGCCCCTGACTCGTCAACGTGTCGACGAGCTGGCTCTTGAGCTCGAGACCCGCGTGGTCTGAGCCGATGTGAACTCGCATGGCGAGATCCTGTCAGGGAGCAGAGACACCCGCGCGGCGAGGTGGGTTGCGCAGGAACGCTGCCACCTGGTCGACCGCGTGCGCGCTCGACGCGAACAACCCCGGATCGCGGAAGAAGCCGTGGATCATCCCCAGGTGGCGGGTCGCGACCACCGGCACGCCGGTGGCCGCCATCGCGGCGGCGAGAGCCTCGCCCTCGTCAACGAGCGGGTCGTGCTCGGACGTCATCACCAGCGTCGGCGGAAGCCCGCCGAGCTCTGCGTCGAGGGGGTTGAGGTCGGCCAGCACTCGGGACTGGCGGTCGGGCACGTAGCGGTCCCAATACCAGTCCATCTCGCCCGGCATCAGGCCGCCGAAGACAGTGTCGTACGAGGCGAATCGACCGGGCGGCGCGACCACCGGATAGACGAGGCAAAGCGCGTCGAAGAAACCCGGGTTGCGCAACGCGGCGACGATCGACAACTGCCCGCCTGCACTGTCGCCGACCGCGGCGACCCGCGACGTGTCGACGCCGAGGTCGGTGTCGCCGGCGCTCAGCCACGCAACGACGGCGTCGACGTCGTCGGCCGCGGCCGGGTAGGGATGCTCCGGCGCCAATCGGTAGTCGACCGAGAGCACGGCACGTCCGGTGCGATTCGCGATCCGCCGGCAGTGGCCGTCGTGCGTCTCAAGGTCGCCGAACACCCACCCGCCCCCGTGCAGGTGCAACACGAGGCCATCGGCTCCCGCAGGGAAATAGGCGCGGCATGCGACCCCGCCGGCCCTGACGTCGAGGATCCGATCGACCGGCTCCTTGTGCTCGGCAAGTCCAAGGGCACGTGACCGAGCTCGGGTTGTCGCGACGTCGAACCCGTCATCGAGCAGTCGAGACTCCTCGGCCCACAACGCAGCGGCCCGTCGAGAGTCGGGATAGAGCACGGCGCGCCTCCGCGGTCGGCGTCATGGCCCGCTCACATGGAGCAGGCCGGGTCAGTCGAAGCTCGGCCTCACTGTACGGGTGCGTTTCAGCTCGAAGAAGCCCTCCGTCGACGTCACGAGGAGTACGCCGTCCCAGAGCAGACCTGCAGCCTCCCCGCGCGGAAGCGGCGTGACGACTGGGCCGAAGAACGCCTGCCCGCCGTACCGGACGATCGGCGTCCCGACATCGTCGCCGACGAGGTCGATCCCTTCGTGGTGCGAGGTCTTGACGGCGTCGTCGAGGCTGTCGTCGTCGATCGCGCCGGCGAGCTCGACCGGGAGGGCCGCCGCAGCCAGTGCCTCCTCGACCGTCTGCTGGTCCCTTTCACGACCTTGGTTGTGGAATCGGGTGCCAATCTCGGTGTAGAAGCGATCGACCGCCTCGTCGCCGTGCTGCTGGACCACTGCCATCGCCGTGCGGACCGGACCCCACCCTGCTGTCAGCCTCGCCCGATAGTCGTCGGAGATGTCCTTTGACTCGTTGAGGTATGCCAGGCACATCACATGGAAACGCGTCTTCACGTCGCGAACGCCTTCGACCTCCTTCATCCAGCGAGAGGTGAGCCACGCCCATGGACAGAGCGGGTCAAACCAGAAATCTGCGTACTGCGTCGAGCGTGCGAGGTCATCAGTCATGCGGCTTCTCGACAGCCTTTCTCGTCTGGATCTGCGTCCGCCGATCGCTGTCGGCTCAGCGGATAACAAGACGGTCATCCCGTTCGGCATTCCATCGACGCCATGCGAGGATGCGATCATGCCTGGGATCAACCTGACCCGCGATGAAGCGGCCGAACGGGCGCGCATCCTCGATGTCGCCACCTATGACATCACCCTCGACCTGACCACGTCGGACACCACCTTCGCCTCGACGACGGTCGTCACGTTCTCTTGCTCCGAGCCCGGTGCGTCGACCTTCGTCGACCTCGTCGGAGCGACCGTCCACGAGGTCATCCTCAACGGCCGCGCGCTCGATCCGGCTGTCTACGCCGACAGCCGGATCGTCCTCGACAGCCTCGAGTCCGACAACGAGCTGCGCGTCGTCGCCGAGGGCGTGTACAGCCGTTCGGGCGAGGGCCTGCACCGATTCGTCGACCCGGTCGACAAGCTCGTGTACTGCTACACGCAGTTCGAGGTCCCTGACGCCCGCCGCGTGTTCGCGACCTTCGAGCAGCCCGACCTCAAGGCGTCTTTCACTTTCCACGTCACGGCGCCGAGCCAGTGGCAGGTCGTCTCGAACTCGCCGACACCGGAGCCGGTCGATCTCGGCATGGGCAGGTCGGTCTGGCACTTCGAGCCGACACAACGGCTGTCGACCTACATCACCGCTCTTGTCGCCGGCGACTACGCGGTTGCCCGCGACAACTACAGCGGGCGGCGAGGCGAGATTCCGCTGGGCATCTATCTGCGCCAGTCGCTGCTCCAGTACCTCGACGCCGACGACATCTTCGAGGTGACGAAACAGGGCTTCGAGTACTTCGAGGACGCCTTCGACATGGCGTACCCGTTCGGCAAGTACGACCAGCTGTTCGTGCCCGAGTACAACATGGGCGCGATGGAGAACGCCGCGTGCGTGACGTTCCGCGACGAGTACATCTTCCGCAGCAGGCAGACCCGCGCCGCCTACGAGGGCCGGGCCAACACGATCCTGCACGAGATGGCGCACATGTGGTTCGGCGACCTCGTCACGATGAAGTGGTGGGACGACCTCTGGCTGAACGAGTCGTTCGCCGAGTGGGCGTCGCATCAGGCCGCCACCGACGCGACCCAGTACCGCGAGGCGTGGACCAACTTCTGCAACGGCCGTAAGACGTGGGCATACCGCCAGGACCAGCTGCCGTCGACCCACCCGATCGCGGCCGACAACCACGACCTCGAGGCCGTCGAGGTCAACTTCGACGGCATCACGTACGCGAAGGGCGCGTCGGCGCTTCGTCAGTTGGTTGCGTGGGTTGGCCCTGACCAGTTCTTCGCCGGGCTCCGCACCTATTTCAACCGGCACGCCTACGGCAACACCGAGCTCAGCGACCTGCTCAAGGCCCTCGAAGAGACATCCGGCCGCGACCTCGGGGCCTGGACGAAGGAGTGGCTCCAGACGTCGGGCGTCAACACGGTCCGACCCGTCTTCGAGGTCGACGACGAGGGCCTTTTCACGTCGTTCATCATCGAGCAGTCGGCTCACCCCGAGTTCCCGACTCTGCGCCGGCACCGGCTGGCCGTCGGCCTCTACGACCTCGACGGCGACCAGCTCGCGCTTCGGTCGAGCACCGAGATCGACGTGTCCGGGCACGAGACGGTGATCACCGAGCTGACCGGCGAACGCCAGCCCGACCTCGTTCTGCTCAATGACAATGACCTGACGTACACCAAGGTGCGGCTCGACCCGCACTCGCTGGCGACCCTGGTCTCGCACATCGACGCGTTTACCGCCTCGCTCCCACGGGCGCTCTCGTGGGGGGCTGCTTGGGACATGACGCGCGACGCGGAGATGCGCGCGTCGGACTGGGTCGACCTCGTGCTGCGCGGCATCGGCGTCGAGACCGACCTGTTCGCGGTCCGGTCGCTGCTCGCCCGCGCCGAGGCCGCTATCGCGCTCTACTCCGCGCCCGAGAACCGCGACCAGGTGGCTGACCGCTGGGAGGACGGCCTGCTGCGCCTGGTGCGCTCGGCCGAGCCTGGCAGCGACAAGCAGCTGTCATTCGTGCGGGGCCTCGCACAGGCCGCTCGTCGCGACGAGGCGCTCAGCCTCATCGAGGGACTCCTCGACGGCAGCGTCTTGCTCGACGGCCTTACCGTCGACACCGACCTGCGCTGGGAGCTCCTCCTCGGACTGTCGCGCCGCGGCCGCACTGACGACGACGCCGTCCAGGACGAGCTCGAGCGAGACCCGACGATCTCTGGCCAGGAGTCGGCTGCTGCGGCCCGCGCCGCGATGCCGACCGCCGAGGCGAAGGCAGCGGCGTGGGATCTCGCCGTCGAGAGCGACGAGGTCCCGAACGAGACGATGCGGAGCATCGCGATCGCGTTCACCCAGCCGGAGCAGCGCGACGTCCTGCGGCCCTACGTGCAGCGGTATCTCGACGCCGCCGAGGACATCTGGGAAAAGCGCGGCGTCCACCGCGCCTCGACCGTGCTCGCGTACATGTTCCCGACCGTGCTCGCCGATCAAGAGACACTCGACGCCACCGACAGTTGGCTGTCGCGCACCGAGGCCAACCCGGCCGCGCGTCGCCTCGTCAGCGAGGGCCGCGACGACCTCGCCCGCGCGCTCGCCGCGCAGGCCCGCGACCGCCGCACCCCCTAATCGCCGAAACGCCAAGAATGGTTGCGCGAGACGCCAGTCTTGGTGGCCATCATTGGCGTCTCGCGCAACCATTCTTGGCGTTTCGGCCAGGGGCGGGGGCTGTAGCTGCCGACCCGCCGGGTCGCGCCGCCCGGCGTGCTACGGCGTGTCGGTGTGGAGGTTGACCTCGGCGCGCGCCTGCTCGGCCAGCTGCTGGATGCCGGACCGCAGCCCGCGCTCCAAGTCGCCGGTCGCGAACGCTGTCTGCATCGAGAGCGCCGCGAGCGCCGCCTTGCGGTTTCCGAGGGTGTCGCGGACTGCTGAGCCGGTGACGATCTCGAGCGCATGCGCAGCCGGGTCGACCAGGATCAGGATGCTCTCCGACGGATCGGCCAAGCTGGCGTGCAGCTGCTCGGCTGCGGAGCGGGCGTCGTCTCCGGACGGGCCGACGTAGACGCTGAACCGGCGCCCCGAACGCCGCTCTGCGTCGGCGACGACCTTCTCGAGCTCTTGCCGCTGGAAGGCCGTGAAGGCGTCACCAGCGGCCACTGGCGCCGCCTGAGTCGGACTCGTCGTCGGCGGGACCGGCAGTGACCTGCCGCGCAGCCGACGCCGCGTCAACCGCATCGACCTGGGGCGCCTCGCCGAAGATCTCGACGTCGGCGTCCCATTGCTCCGCGGGGCGATATCGCGGCCCGCGAGCGAGCGAAGGCGCGAGCACCAGCAAGGCGATGCCGACCGAGATGGCAATCGGCACGCCGCCGAAGAGCAGCAGCGCGTGGAGGGTCGACATGGGCGGCGGCGGGGGCCATTCCGGAGACAGCGGGACGTCGGCCAGCAGGCGCGACGCGGCGGCTACGTCCATCACAGTGACACCGTATCGTCCAACGGGCTTTAGTACCGTCGTGGGTACTCCGAGCAAACGGCGTCGGATTGACACGGGTTCCGACCGATACCGACCGACGACCTGACGAAGGAAGCGTGTGGACGACACTGCCTGCCCCTCCGACAGCAGCCTCTGCCACTATGTCGAGGACGTCACGAACAGCACCTGGCTCGCCAAGGCGTCCAACTGGCTGATCGCGAAGCCGCTCTCGATCCTGTTGCTTGTCGTGATCGCGGTCGTCGTTCGCTGGCTTCTCCATCGCGCGATCGACCGGCTCACGCTCCGAGCGGCCGACGGCGCCGTGCCCGGAGTCATCGGCACCCGGATGCCGCAGTTCTTCCTCGAGCAGAACGCCGCGCTCATTGAGCGGCGGCGGCAGCGCGCGGAGACGATGGGCGGACTGCTGAAGAGCATCACCACGAGCGTCATCACCGTGATCTTGATCTTCATGGTCATCGCGCAGCTCGGCTACAACATCGCGCCCTTGATAGCGGGCGCCGGCATCATCGGAGTTGCCCTGGGCTTCGGCTCGCAGACCCTCGTCAAGGACTTCCTGAGCGGCATCTTCATGATCCTCGAGGACCAGTACGGCGTCGGCGACACTGCCGATCTCGGCGCCGCCACCGGCACGATCGAGGCGGTCGGCCTGCGGGTCACACGGCTACGCGACGTCAACGGCACCGTCTGGTACGTGCGCAATGGCGAGGTGCTCGCGGTCGGCAACATGAGCCAGCAGTGGGCCAGGACCGTGCTCGACATCCCGGTCGCGTTCAGCGAGGACCTCGCGCGGGTGCGCGCCATCCTCCAGGAGGTCGCCGAGTCGGTCTGGAACGACGAGGCCTTCCGCGGTCGCATCCTGGAGGAGCCCGAGGTGTGGGGCGTCGAGCGGTGGGAGGCCGACGGAGTGGTCGTCCGGGTCGTGCTCAAGACCGCCCCGCTCGAGCAGTGGGCCGTGGCGCGCGAGACTCGCGAGCGGATCAAGGACGCGTTCGACACGCACAACATCGAAATCCCGCTGCAGCAGCGCGTGGTCTGGACACGGCAGTGGCCGCCCGCCGGCCTGGCCGGCGGCGACGCCGGCGGGGCTGATGCAGCCGCCGAGCGCGACAGCCAGCCTGACGACGGTCGCTAGACGAGGGCAGCGTCGAGCGAGATCGACGTCGCGGCCAGGGCCTTCGAGACCGGGCAGTTCTCGGCTGCGCCCTCGGCGGCCACGACGAAGTCGTCGTTCGACATTCCCTCGACCCGGGCGCGCACGGTGAGGCGGATCTCGGTGATCCCGGTGCCCGGCACGAAGTCGACCTCGGCGCGGGTGTCGAGCGCCTGCGGTGGATGACCGTCCTTGGCGAGCCCGTTC
>DATIOH010000129.1:0-6061 GCA_035473375.1 Nocardioidaceae bacterium
GTTTGGGCCGCCCAAAGTGGCTCCACTTTGGAGTTGCTTGGGCCTCCAAAGTGGCTCCACTTTGGAGTTGTTTGGTGCGTTCGCGCGCTCTAGGCCGCCCGTCACTTGACCTTCGCCAGCGCGAAGGGAAACACCGGCCCAGATCCCGCCGATCGCAGTTGGGCGCCGATCGTCGTGAGCGTCCATCGCGAGTCGACGATGTCGTCGACCAGTAGCAACGGCCCCGACGGCAGCGTGCCGACGACCTCGTAGGCGCCGTCGACGTTGTGCCACTGCTGCCAGCTGTTCTCCATGGACGTCTGCGGAGGCGCGGGACGTGTCTTGCGAACGACGTCAAGCAGCGGCAGGCCAAGCGCATCGGCAAGACGCTCAGCGAAGTCGAGGACCGCCCGCCGAGTGGGCTCCCACGATGGCACGCTGACAACGGCGGCCGGAGCCGGCGACGGCGACCAACGGCGGACCAGCGCCGCCGCCGCGTCGACCAGGCCATCGTCGAGAGCACTGCCGTCGCGCTTCGCCGAAAGCACGGCGCGGCCCCATCCGGGGTCGGACAGATAGGCCAATGCGAGTCCGGGCTCGCTACGCTGCTCGGCCGCGATCCGGCCACCCGTCGCCCATTGCTTGCGCGGCTCGATCTCGACTGGCCGACGGCGGATGAAGTCGACTGCCTCGGCGAGATCTGCCTCGGCCGGCTCCCAGTCGGACGCCTCGCCCCGGCAGTTGTCGCAGCGCCCGCAGGCGCTGATGTCTCGATCGTCGAGCAGTCGCTGAAGGTACGACATCCGGCACTCGCGGCTGTCGGCGTACGCTCGCATCGCCTCCTGCTCTGCCAACCGAGACGCGCGAACCCGCTCGTACCGCTCCTCGTCGAACGCCCAGGGCTGGTCCGTCCGCCGGTATCGCGTGCCAGAGCGCTCGACCGCGCCTTCGACCTCGAGGATCTTGAGCAGACCCGACAGCCGGGCGCTGCGGAGGTTGAGCATCGACTCGAGGTTGCGCTGAGACACCCAGTCGTCCTGGCCGGTCAGCGCGTCGACGACAGCCTCGGCATTCCCCTGCAGCGGCAGGCTGGTCTCGAGGAAGTACTTCCAGATGTCCTCGTCCTCGTACCCGGTCAGGAGTACGACGTCCGCCCGCGTTACCGAGCGGCCGGCCCGGCCGATCTGCTGGTAGTAGGCGATCGGGGAATCGGGCGACTGATAGTGCACGACGAACGTCAGGTCTGGCTTGTCGAAGCCCATGCCGAGCGCCGAGGTCGCGACGACCACCTTGAGCTCGTTCGCCTTCAGCTGCTGCTCGATTCGGCGGCGGTCCTCGTCCTCCGTCTCGCCCGAGTACGCGGCGGCGGCGACTCCATGCTGCCGGAACCAGTCCGCGATCCGATGGGTGTCGGCCACGGTCAGGCAGTAGACGATCCCGCTTCCGGGCCAGCGGCCCACCGCGTCGAGCAGCCAGACGAGCCGGGCGGCCTGCGACGGCATCGCCCGAACGCCGAGCCAGAGCGTGTCGCGTCCGAGCTTGCCGCGGATCACCGCAAGGCTGTCGCCGAGCTGAGCGCTGATGTCGGAGACGACGCGATCGTTGGCTGTCGCGGTCGTGCACAGGACCGGTGTGTCCGGGGGCATCAACTCAAGCACGCGAACGAGGCGTCGATAGTCGGGCCGAAAGTCGTGGCCCCAGTCGCTGATGCAGTGCGCCTCGTCGATCACGAGCAAACCGGTCGATCGAGCCAGCGGACGCAACAGCCGGCTGCGGAAGTCGGCGTTGTTGAGGCGCTCCGGAGAGATCAGCAGAAGGTCGACCGAGCCGTCGATCAGCTCGGCCTCGATTCGATCCCACTCGGCCTTGTTGGAGCTGTTGATGGTGTCGGCGCTGAGGCCCAGGCGATCTGCTGCCTCCATCTGGTCGCGCATCAGCGCGAGAAGCGGCGAGATGATGATCGTCGGTCCGGCTCCGGCGTCGCGCAGCAGTCGCGTCGAGACAAAGTAGACGGCGCTCTTGCCCCAGCCCGTGCGCTGCACCAGCAGCACCCGACCGCGGTCGAGTGCCACGGAGCGCACCGCCTCGCGCTGCTGGTCGCGAAACTGGACGTCTGCCCCATAGCCCTTCTGCAGGGCAGCGAGCGCTTGCGCGTCGAAGGAGTCCGCGGCGGACGGTGGGCCGTTCAGTCGCCAAACACCGCCGGCAGCGTGGCCGACCACGCAGTGCGAAGCTCGGCGAGCGGGATCGAGAACTCTCCGTCGACGCTGAGCTCGTCGCCCGTCGTCGTGACGCCGATCCTGCTGACCGGCACGCCCGCTTCGGCGCACCTAGCCTCGAAGCCTGAATCGCGACCGGCGGGCGCCGCCACGATCGCGCGCGCTGCCGACTCGCTGAACAGCCACACGAAGGCGTCGAGGTCGGCCGCCGGGCTGACAGTCGCCCCGACGCCGTGCCGCAGGCACGACTCGGCAAGACCCTGTGCCAGCCCACCCTCGGAGAGGTCGTGCGCACTGGCTATTTCGTCGACTCGCGACGACTCAATCAGCACTGTTGCGAGCGCGCGCTCGGCACGCAGGTCGACTCGCGGCGGTCGGCCGCCGAGATGCGCGTGCTCGACGTGCGCCCACTCGGAGCCGTCGATGTCGTCCTGAGTGCGGCCGAGCAGGTAGATCGCCTGGCCCGGCTCGGCGAAGCCCATCGGGGTGCGGTTGCGGACGTCGTCGATCACGCCGAGCACGCCGACGACCGGTGTCGGCAGGATCGCGACGTCGGCCGTCTGGTTGTAGAAGCTGACGTTTCCGCCAGTGACGGGAATGCCGAGCTCGCGGCAGCCCTCGGCCAGCCCGCGAGTGGCCTCGCTGAACTGCCACATCACGTCGGGATCCTCAGGCGATCCGAAGTTGAGGCAGTCGGTGATGGCGATCGGGCGACCGCCGGTCGCGGCGACATTGCGGTACGCCTCTGCCAGTGCCAGCTGCGCGCCCGCATACGGGTCGAGCTTGGCGAACCGCCCGTTGCAGTCGGTCGCGAGCGCGACGCCGAGGTTGGTCTGCTCGTCGACGCGGATCACTCCGCCGTCCTCGGGCTGCGCGAGCACGGTGTTGCCCAGCACATAGCGGTCGTACTGGTCGGTGATCCACGACTTGTCGCACAGGTTCGGCGACGCGACCATGCGGAGCAGGGTGTCGCGGAGCTCGTCGCCCGTCTTGGGCCGAGACAGCGACTCCGACCGGTCGGCCTGGAGCGCGTCCTGCCAGTCGGGCCGAGCGTAGGGGCGCTCGTAGACGGGGCCCTCGTGCGCGACCGTGCGCGGCGGCACGTCGACGATCACCTCGCCGCGCCACTCGATCACCAGGCGCTCGGTGTCGGTGACCTCGCCGATCACAGTCGCGTCGACATCCCACTTGCGACAGGTGGCGAGGAAGCGGTCGACCGACGCCGGCTCGACGACCGCCATCATCCGCTCCTGCGACTCGCTCATCAAGATCTCTTCGGGGGCCAGCGAAGCGTCGCGAAGCGGGACTCGGTCGAGCCACACGTGCATACCGCCGTCGCCGGCGCTCGCGAGCTCGGACGTCGCACAGGACAGACCAGCCCCGCCGAGGTCTTGGATCCCGGTGACGAGGCCCTGGTCGAAGAGCTCGAGCGTGCACTCGATGAGCAGCTTCTCCATGAACGGGTCGCCGACCTGGACGCTCGGCCGCTTCGTCGGACCGGCGGACTCGAAGGTCTCCGACGCGAGCACGGAGACGCCGCCGATGCCGTCGCCGCCGGTCTTGGCGCCGTACAGGATCACCTGGTTGCCGACTCCCGACGCCTTGGCGAGGTGGATCTGCTCGTGTCGCATCACACCGACACAGAGCGCGTTGACGAGCGGGTTGCCGACGTACGTCGGGTCTAAGACTGCCTCGCCACCGATGTTCGGCAGACCGAGGCAGTTCCCGTAGCCGCCGATACCGGCGACGATGCCGGGCAGAACGCGTTGTGTGTCGGGCGCGTCGAGCGGGCCGAACCGAAGCGGGTCCATCACGGCGACGGGCCGGGCTCCCATCGAGAGAATGTCGCGGACGATGCCGCCCACACCAGTCGCGGCGCCTTGGTAGGGCTCGACGTACGACGGATGGTTGTGCGACTCGACCTTGAACGTGACGGCGTAGCCGTCGCCGATGTCGACAACACCGGCGTTCTCGCCGATGCCCACCATCAGCCGCTCGCGCATCTCATCGGTCATGTCGCCGAATTGGCGCAGGTGCACCTTGCTCGACTTGTACGAGCAGTGCTCACTCCACATCACGGAGTACATCGCCAACTCCGACGACGTCGGGCGTCGTCCGAGAATCTCGCGCAGTTGCGCGTACTCATCCGGCTTGAGCCCGAGGTCTGACCACGGCTGCTGGGTGTCGGGCGTGCTCGCTGCGGCGGCGACCGTGTCGAACGACGGCTGCTCGGCTGACGGCTTCTCGGATGAGCGCTTGTCGAATGAGTGCTGCGGAGTCGGCGAAGTCATGGTCACCGGGTTCTGGCTTCCGATCTGCTGGCTGGCCGCGAGGTCGGCGCCCGCGGCCGACGCGTCCCACGCTACCGGCGGGGCGAGGCTCCGCGGCTCGCTGGCTCGGTTTTCCACAAGCGCGTCCCTTTTGGGGGGAACGGCGGCGTGTCGCCGGCATCGGCCATGTGGACGATGCCCGGCCGCCGAACAGAGGACCATGGCCCGTTTCGCCGCTCGGGCCGCCTCCTCGGTCGATACCGTCGGGCCGTCCCGGACCCCGAGCCTCAACGAGGGGATCATGTCGTATCCGCCTGCCGGACCACCTCCTGCCGGAGGACCGTTCGCACCGCCTTCGCCGACGTCCGCAGCCCCGCCGTCCACCGCTCCGACGTCGACCGCGCCGCCGCCGTATCCCGGCTTCCCGGTGCCCGTACAGCCGTCGGCACAGCCCCGACCCGCCGGCGTGTGGCAGGCGATCCTTGCCTCCGCGTCTGTCGTCATCGTCGTCATCGCGCACTTCTGGGAAGTCTCCCGGCTGTCGCATCAGTCGGCGCTGCTCCAAGACCTCGAGGCCGGCAATCGGGTGACCCTCGCTGAGGCGCGGGTCAGCGACAGCGCCCTGAACCACTCCGTCGTGCTTCAGATGGCCGTGACGGTGATCGCGCTGGTGTTCGTCATCGTGTGGGCGTACCACGCCCGCGGCAACGCCGCTGCGTACACGACGTCGCCGTTCCGACGCTCGAAGGGCTGGGCGATCGGAGCCTGGATCTGCCCGATCGTCAACCTCTGGTTCCCGTTCCAGGTCGTCAAAGACATCTGGGCAGCCAGCGACACCGACCGCCCCGACAGCACGCCCCTGCGGGCCTGGACGGTGACGGCGATCGTGCCACTCTGGTGGACCTGTCTGCTCGGGTCGTCGATCCTGCAGCGGATCTCCGACTCGGTCTACAACAACGGCGCCACCGCGAGCTCGGTGCACACCTCGCTCGTCCTCGACTTCGCGAGCGCGGCAATCCACATCGCGGCCGCCATCTCGTTCGTCCTCGTCGTCGCGGCGATCACCCGGTTCCAGACCCAGCGGTACGAGCAGTCTGTGGCCGCGGCCCAGCCGACCGCGCAGCCTGTCGCCTAGCGCTCCGCGACCTCAACGGCGACCTCTACTGCGATCTCGCCGGCCAGGCGGGCGTTCGACAGCACCAGGGCGACGTTGGCCGCGAGGCTCGCGCCGCCGGTGTGCTCGTGGAAGTACGCGAGCAGAAACGGCGTCACGTCCTTGCCGCTGACGCCCTCGGACTCGAGTGCGGCGAGCCCGGCCGCCAACGTCGCGTCGTGCAGGGCCGGGTCGAGCTCGGCGTCAGCCGCGATCGGGTTGGCCACGACGAGTGCCTGCGGAAGACCCAAGGCCTGTCGACTCTTGGCGATGCGAGCGACCTCGACGGCCGACTCAGCCCGCCACGGAACTGACTGGCCCGAGTCGCGAATGTAGAACCCGGGAAACACGTCGGTCTGATAGCCGACCACCGACACCGATAGGGACTCGAGTCGTTCGAGGGTCGCCGTCACGTCGAGGATCGACTTCACACCGGCGCA
>DATIOH010000130.1:0-9453 GCA_035473375.1 Nocardioidaceae bacterium
CGGTCAGCAAGTTCTCGCTGCGCGTGGGTCGCCTCCAGAATTCGTGACCGGTCTCGCCGACGACGTGACCTCTCGCGCCGACAACATGACCGGTCGCGCCGACAACGTGACCGCTCGCGCCGGGAGGGGTTAGGACTCGAGGAGGGCGTCGACGAAAGCCTCGGGATCGAAGGGGGCGAGGTCGTCGGGGCCTTCGCCGAGTCCGACGAGCTTGACCGGCACGCCGAGCTCGCGCTGCACGGCGATGACGATGCCTCCTTTGGCCGTGCCGTCGAGCTTGGTCAACACGATGCCGGTGACGTCGACGACCTCGGCGAACACGCGGGCCTGGGTGAGGCCGTTCTGACCCGTCGTGGCGTCGATGACCAGCAGCACCTCGGTGACCGGCGCCTGCCGCTCGACCACCCGCTTGACCTTGCCGAGCTCGTCCATCAAGCCGACCTTGGTGTGCAGTCGGCCAGCCGTGTCGATGATGACGGTGTCGACCTCTTGCTCGACGCCTGCCTTCGCCGCTTCGAACGCGACGCTGGCTGGGTCAGATCCCTCGGGCCCCCGAACGGTCGGCACGCCGACCCGCTCGCCCCAGGTCGTGAGCTGGTCGGCGGCTGCGGCCCGGAACGTGTCGGCCGCCCCGAGGATCACATCCTTGTCGTCGGCGACGAGCACGCGCGCGAGCTTGCCCACGGTGGTCGTCTTGCCGACTCCGTTAACGCCGACGACAAGCACCACGGCCGGCTGGTCGCCGGTGCGGTCGGCATGCACCGAGCGGTCGAGGTCAAGTCCGATCAGAGTCACGAGCTCCTCGCGAAGCAACGCGTGGGCCTGCACACCGGACACGCCTTCGGCCCGCACCCGTGCCTTCAGCCGCTCGACCAGCTCCTGTGCGGGCGCGACCCCGACATCGGCGGTCAGCAGGGTGTCCTCGATGTCTTCCCAGGTTTGGTCGTCGAGCTTGTCGCGCGACAGCAGCGACAGAAGGCCGCGGCCGAGTGTCGACTGAGAGCGAGCGAGCTTGCTGCGGAGCCGACGCAGCCGACCAGCCGCGGGCTCAGGACGCTCGAGCTCGACGACGTCGACCGGCTCGAGGCCGGCGAGGATGTCATCGGGCGCGACGACGTCGGCCGGGGCGGCGAGCGCCTCAGCGACCGGCGACACGGTTTCGTCGTCGACCGGAGCGGCGGGCGCGGCTCGCGGCGGGCGCCGGGCAGTCGAGGCACGTCGCGACCGAGTCGCGACCACTCCGGCGACGAGAAGCAGTCCGACCGCGATCAGGACGAGCGCGATGACGAGGAACTCAGGCACAGTCAGTCATCCTCGCAGAAGGGCGAGCGACGAAGACCCGGCTCAGTGGTCGAGCTTGGCGCGAGCCTTGCGCATCGCGTCGGACAGCCAGGACGCGTGCGGGATGGCGTGGCCACGGCTTGGATACGCGACGTACGCGGTCACGAGGCCAGCGAGAACCAGGACGACGATCATGGTCAGGCCGATGAGCAGCATGGGGAAGGAGTCTCCGTCGATGGTAGGTGCGATGGCCGCGGACGCCGGGCAGTTCAGACGTCGGGCATTTCAGGTGCAACTTCAGTCTGCCACCGGCAAGCGCCCGTTCTGACGGGAAACCCACTTCATCGACCGATTGTGGCCAATCACACGCCGACCACGCCGACCACGCCGATAAGGCCGGCTCTCAGGCTGGCTCAGGCCGACTCACGCAGCCGCTGACTGATGACTGCCGACACGCCATCACCGCGCATCGTGACGCCGTAAAGCGCGTCGCCGACCTCCATGGTCCGCTTCTGGTGGGTGATCACGATCAGCTGCGAGGTCTCGCGCAGTTCCTCGTAGATCTCGAGCAGTCGGCCGAGGTTGACGTCGTCGAGCGCCGCCTCGACCTCGTCGAGGATGTAGAACGGCGACGGGCGTGCCTTGAACAGAGCGACGAGGAAGGCCACGGCGACGAGCGAGCGCTCACCACCGCTGAGCAGCGACAGCCGCTTGATCTTCTTGCCGGCCGGCCGCGCCTCGACGTCGATGCCGGTGGCGAGCATGTCGTCGGGGTCGGTCGGCACCAAACGGCCCTCGCCGCCGGGGAACAGCCGCGCGAAGACCGCCTCGAACTCGCGCTCGACGTCGGCGTACGCCTCGGTGAAGACCTCCTCGACGCGAGCGTCGACCTCGCGAACGATCTCGAGCAGGTCGCGGCGCGTCTTCTTGAGGTCTTCGAGCTGCTCGGTCAGGAACTTGTGCCGCTCCTCGAGGGCAGAGAACTCCTCGAGCGCCAGCGGGTTGATGCGCCCGAGCTGGGCGAGAGCACGCTCGGCGCTGCGCAGCCGCTTCTCCTGCTCGGCCCGGACGTACGGGATCGAGCCGTCGGGCTGTTCGGACTCTCCGCCTTCTCCGCCCTCGGCACCCTCGGCACCCTCGCTGCCTTGGCCGTCCTCGCGCGCCTCGCCTGTCGGGCCTTCTTCGGCGCCCTCCGAGTCGGAAGCATCGCCAGGAGCGTTGATCGGCGGAATCAGCTGGTCGGGGCCGTACTCGCTGACAAGGGCCTCGAGGTCGAGACCGAGCTCGTCGAGAGCGCGCTCGGCGAGCTGCTCCATGCGCATCCGGTGCTCCGCCTTGAGCATCTCGTCGCGATGGACGCTGTCGGTGAGGTCGGCGAGCTTCGACTCGAGTCCGCGGAGTCGGGTACGGACGTCCGTGAGCTCGGCCTCGCGGCTCGAGCGGGCCGACTCGGCGTCGCTTCGCTGCTGTGTCGCCTCGACGAGCGACCGCTCCAGTCGGGCGAGGGCGAGATGGGCGCCCTTGCCGACCGCCTCGGCGGCGATCGCCTCACGACGCAGCCGCTCGCGACGCTCGACGGCGCGCACCCGCGCGTCGCGCTCTGCGGAGGCGGACGTGAGCAGCGCGTCGGCCCGCCCGTGCAGCGCGCGGGCCCGCTCCTCAGCCGTCCGCAGCGCCAGGCGTGCCTCCATCTCGGCGTGCCGAGCGGCGCGCGCAACATCGGCGAGGCGCTCGACCTCGTCGGTGTCGGGCTCGTCGGACGGCTCGCTCTCGGCGGCCACGAGCCGCTGCTCGAGCGCGGTCAGACCTTCGGCCTCAGCGTCGCGAGACGCGTCGGCGGCGGCGATTGCGGCCTCGATGCGGGCCGCCTCGCTCTTGGCCGCGCGAGCCAGCGCGCCGAACTGGGCAAGCTGTTCGGCGACGGCTGCCATCGAGGCGTCGGACTCGTGCAGCCTGGCCACCGCGATGTCGACCCGTCGTTGGGCGTCGGCGCGCTCGGCCTCGACCCGGCTCAGATCGAACCGAAGCCGCTCACACCGAGACACGGCGTCGTCGAGCGACGACGTCGCCTCGTCGAGGGCCGCCTGCACCTCGATCAGGCTCGGCTGCGCCGACGACCCGCCGGCGGCGAAGTGGGTGCCGAGGACATCGCCCTCGCGGGTCACCGCGATGACGTCGGCGTGGTCGCGCAGCAGCGCCCGTGCAGCGCGGAGGTCGTCGACCACTGCGGTCTTGAACAGCAGTCGCCGAAGCGCCGGACGCAGCGCGTCGGGGCCCTCGACGACGTCGACGGCATAGGCGGCGCCGGTCGGCAGATCCGGCCACCGGCTGTCGTCGCCGTCGTCGGCCGCGAGCAGGAGCCCGGCGCGACCCAGGTCAGAGTCCTTGAGGTGCGCGATCGCGGAGACGGCGGCGTCAGCGTCGGCGACTGCCACCGCATCGGCAGCCGAGCCCAAAGCCGCGCCGACGGCCGACTCGAAGCCGGGCCGAACGGCGACCAGCGCAGCGACCGACCCGAGCAGGCCCGAGACGGCATCGGTGGCGGCGAGCAGCGCACCCGCGCCGTCTTTGCGGGACAGGCCGAGGTCGAGCGCATCGCGGCGGGCAGCCAACGCTGCGCGCTCCTGCTCGGCCTCTTGAGTCTCGGTGCGGAGCTTGGCGAGTTGCTCGTCGAGATCGGAAAGCAGGGCAACCGCCGACTCGTGCTCGGCGTCGAGGCCGCGCTCGCCTGCGTCGAGCCCTGCGACCTGGGTCTCGAGCGCGGTGCAGTCGTGCTGCGCGCGGGCGGCCCGCTCGAGTGCTTCCTCGCGCGCGTCCGCGAGCCGCTTGATCTCGTCTGCGGCCGCGGCTGCACGGGTCTTCACCGAGTTGACCTGCCCAGCCAGTCGGGCCAGGCCCTCGCGTCGATCAGCGGTCGCCCGGGCGACGCCGGCGATCCTGCGGTCCTCGGCCTGGTGCTCGGCCTCGGCATCGTGACGCTCGCCGAGGGCACGGTCGAGGGCGACCTGGAGCTCGGCGATCTCGTCGCCCATCGCCTTCTCACGCCGCCTAATCTCGGCGGCCTCGGACTCGAGCTGGTCGGGATCAGGGCCGACTCGGTGCAGCTCGGGCTCGTCGGCGGCGTTGCGAAGCCGCTCGGCGGCCAGGCTCGCTGTGCCGCGCAGACGCTCCCGCAACCCCGACAGGGCGAACCAGGTCTCTTGAGACTGGGCAACTCGCGGCGCGTCGAGCCTCAGCGCGTCCTGCAGCTCGGCCTCGGCGGCGCGGGCCGCAGCGAGAGACGTCTCAGTCTGCTCGCGTCGCTCGAGGATGCGGGACTCGTCGGCTCGCTCCTGCTCTTGGGCCGACATCATCTGGACGACGTCGTCGGCCATCAGTCGGGCGCGCGCGTCGCGGACCTCCATCTGGACGACCGAAGCCCGGCGGGCGACCTCGGCCTGCCGACCGAGCGGCTTGAGCTGTCGGCGGATCTCGCTGAGCAGGTCGCTGAGGCGAGTGAGGTTGCCGTCGGTCGCATCGAGCTTGCGCAGCGCCTTTTCCTTGCGCTTGCGATGCTTCAGGACACCCGCGGCCTCTTCGATGAAGCCTCGTCGGTCCTCAGGGCTCGCGTGCAAGATCGCGTCGAGCTGACCCTGGCCGACGATGACGTGCATCTCGCGGCCGATGCCGGAGTCGCTCAACAGCTCTTGAACGTCGAGCAGCCGACAGGTCTGCCCGTTGATCGCGTACTCGGACCCGCCGCTGCGGAACATGGTGCGCGAGATGGTGACCTCGGCATAGTCGATCGGCAGGGAGCCGTCGGTGTTGTCGATCGTCAGAAGTACCTCGGCGCGACCGAGCGGCGGGCGGCCGGACGTGCCGGCGAAGATGACGTCTTCCATCTTGCCGCCGCGGAGCGACTTCGCGCCCTGCTCGCCCATCACCCAGGCGAGGGCGTCGACGACATTGGACTTGCCGGAGCCGTTGGGGCCGACCACGCAGGTGATCCCAGGCTCGAACCGCAACACGGTCGAGGACGCAAAGGACTTGAAGCCGCGCAGAGTCAGACTCTTGAGGTACAACGCCGTGCTCCTTCGGCGCCGCGCATATGCCAGATGTCGTGCGGGCACGATTCAGCCATGCGGCCGACGGGTGGTCGGTGGGGAAGGCCAGCCCGCAGCCTACCGGGGGACGTCGTCTCGCTCGCGCACCCACACCGCGCCAGCAGACATTCGACGTCAGAGGGCCAGCTTCATCGAGGTGGCGGCGACCTCGAAGCCCATCTGCTCGTAGAGGGCCTTCGCGCCGGGGTTGCTGCCGAAGACATTCAGCCCAATCGAGCGCGCCCCTCGGCTGCGCGCCTCGTCGACCAGGGCAGTGATGATCGCCCGGCCGTAGCCACGTCGGCGCAGGTGCTCCCAGACCTGGATGTCGTAGATGAACGCGCGCCGCTCGTCGGTCTGGTCGAAGTGCACCCACAGCACGCCGACCGACTCGTCGCCGTCGACCGGCGTGAAGAACTCCTGAGTCTCGGTGTCGAGGCCGTCGGGAAGGAGTTCGGCGAACTGTGTCTCGGCGCGTTTGAGCGCCTCGTCACTCGTCAGGATCCCCGAGTCGACCCACGCCTGCGCGTACTCGACGACGGCCGGCTCGCGCCAACGGCCGTACTCGTCGGGGGTCATCGGGCGAAGCTCGACGACCATCAGATATGCGCCCGCTCAGGCGCGGACGACGACCGGTTGGTCGATGTGGTCCGGAACGGTGAGCAGTTCGCCTTCATGCGCCTGCGCAGCAAGGGCGTCGTTCTCAGCCTGGAGCCGGAGCACCATTGCCTCGAGGTCGCCCACACGCCTGCGGAGTCGTTGATTTTCTTCGACGAGGCGAACATCGTTTCCGCCGCCCACATATCCAAGGAGAGCCTTGGCCATGAATGTTTCCTCCAAGAAACACCGGTGATAGCGCAGCTGACAGAATCGTCGACCCGGGATGTCTCGCCGCGGTGCGCTCGTGAAGCGCGAGGCTTTCTGGCGAGGCTCGGCGAAAAGATTCGCTGCTGCTGTTACTAGGGTGACACTCAGATGCGCCAGGGTCAACTCACGCATCTGCCCGGATTACTCAGTCCGGACCGGCTGCCTGCTGACGCGCGCGGACCGCCGCGACAGCACGCGGATACTCCGGATCGGCGAAGAAATTGCTATGCCCGCGTATGACATTGACTGGGCCGGTTTGCTCCGTCACGTCATCGCCGGGCGCGGGCGGCGGATCGAGCAGACGCCAGTCGCAGCTGCGCCAAAGACCCTCGGCACCACCGGGCCCTTCAACACCTTTAACACCACTAGAAGCGACACCATCAGCACCACCAACAGCAGCAATGGCACCAGCGGCATCATCGCGTGCGCGACGGCCCGTCCCCACCCCGCGGCCCGAGTCGGGCATGACGCGATCGCGGGCCGGGATCCACGCTGCGTCCAGGGGTTGCTCGGGTGGCTCGTACCCAGGCCCGCTGTCGTCGGACGGTCGGAACGAGCACGACCTCATGGTGGTCGTCGAGTCGGGCTTCCCATGCCGCCATGACAGAACGGGGCCTGCGATCGGGTCCGTCTCGCGATAGAGATTGATCCATCGAGATCCGAGTGGTCCGTCGTCGAGCACCGTGCGGAGGAGCTCGTAGTTGACGTGTTGCGCGAACCCCCTCGGGAACAGCAGCTGCAGCTGGGAGCCGTAAGTCACCAGGCCGACGCACCGACGCTCCTCATCGTTCAGCCACATCAACGACGCCAAGGCGATCAGACTCCCCTGGCTATGCGCCGAGACGACGACAGGGGTTCGCGGCTCGCCCCTCGACCTGCGTTCGGCGACGCCCGGCAGGTGCCTCGCCGGCAGGATCCCGACCGCCCGGAACAGACGCGTCACCAGGTTCTCGTCAGGCTGCTCCACGAGCGTCACGACCGGCGGCTGGCCGTCGTACAAATGCCAGCGGATCCGGTCACGGAAATGCAGAACGGCGGCCTGCGAGTAGGGCGGTGGCGCGAAGGGATGACAGGCGTGCGGCCAGAACGCGATGACGTCCCAGATGATCGTCAGCACCCGCCGCTTCGACTGGCTCTTGACGGCCGCTCGCCCCGCCGAGACAAGGGCGCCCGCTAGCAGGACGAGCGCGGCGGTTCCGATGGACGCGAGGACGGTCGCCGCACGGTTGGTCTGGCTGAGGTTGCGATAGATCCAGGCAAGCGTGTCGCCGGGCCAGTGATCGAAGTCCTTCGTGGCGAGCGAGCATTGCTGGCTTTGGTCGAAGTGACCCGCCGACCAGAAGTACCGACCTGTCCATTGGCACCGCGACTCGCTGTAGGCGACGGCCGACATGACCGCGCCGGCCGCGACCCACATGACGGCGATGACCGCGATCTTGTTCTTCAGTCGGGCCTTCCACATCGCTGACGCGACTCGCTTCTCCCAGCGAGTGATGTCGACCCGATACGGCGCGTCCGGGAGGCCGGTGGAGAACGCGACGCGGGCTCGAGCTCGCAAATCGCCGGTGCTGAAGAGCTTCCAGGTCTGCGCGTACGCACGCGATGGCTCCAGGACGGCTCTCCTGGCCATCGAGAGCAGCATGACGAGCACGAGCAACACCCCGAGGAGTGCGGTGACGCCCCACGCGTACGCGATCCGCTCCAGGATCTGAGGGAAGTGCGTCGGGTCGACATGCGTCGCCTTGCCGGCCAAGAAGCTCGCGGCGCCCGAGAATCCCAGCGCGACGAAGACGGCCATGCACGCGCACATGCTCGACGCCAGGCCGAACGCGTAGCGAGTGAAGTACCGCCCGACGAAGCGCGGCCGCATCGATTTCGTGAGCAAGGCCATGACGACATTGGCGGCGACGACGACCGCCATGCACCCGGCAGTGACCGTCAACAGCGTGAACGAGGCGCGGTCGACGCCGGCAAGGGCTGGGTAGTGCGGCCGAGCGCCGTGACTCGGCGGCTGGCCGACGTCGGTTCGCCGCGGATCGAATCGCTCGAACGCCAGCAGGTAGGCCTCGAGTGCGATGCCGGCCAGCGTCAGCGCGAGGCCGAGCCAGCTCGCGAACAGCGCGACGCGGCGGACCCCTCGACGTACCCATGCGGTCCGGCCGGTCGGATCGATGTCGAGACTCGCCGACTCCTCGAGGTCTCCCATGAAGACGACGACGATCGTGACCCCGACAAGCACAGACGACGCGCCGTACAGCAGCAGTGAGTCGGCGAACGAGTTGTGCGCGTCGTGCACCGTCACGGCACCCGGGATCATCGCCATCGCGAGTCCGGCCGACAGGTGCAGCCGACGGAGCGCCGGGGCGCTCGGATCGCCGTTGAGGAACGACCAACGGGCGAGTCCGGACACCTGCTCCCCGAGGTGTGGATTGTGTTTTGACTCAGCTCCGAAAACCTTCGACCGACCACCGACCCAATACAGGAAGAAGATCAGCAGCCCGGCGGCGATGAGCCCGAGCGCCGCGAAGCCGCCGTCTTTCCACGGGTCGGACACCGCCAGATCGTTCGCCTTGCGAACGCCGAACAGATCGACGGTGATGAACGCGGTCGTCAACGCGAGCAGGCAGGTCAGGCACAGCGCGAGATACCGGAGCGCCGCACCGCAGACCGTCTGGGTGATGCGGGTGGCACGAGATCGCCCCGGCCCGACCCCGCGCGACGTCGACGGCGCGGGAAGTCCGGTTCGAGGGTCGGAGCCCACGGCTAGAACGCCGGGGAGCATGAACTGAGCGGCGTTGATCATGCCGAACGGGATCAGGAGCAGCCAGAGGCTCTGTCGCCACGATCCAGACGTGAGATTGCCCCAGTGGTAACCCTCGAGGACACGCCCATCGTCGTCGGGCGGCACCTCGCGGCGAAGCGCGTCCGCGCGACGGAAGATCCGTCGCTTGTCGTCGCCCGCGACCTGCACGACGGTCGGTACCTGAAGCATCTCCTCGGGCGGAGTGCCGCTCACACCGTGGATTCGAAGCTCAACCCACCGCGCCGCCGGGGGGTCCTCTTCGGCCATCCTGGCTCCCTCCGCGCACGCCGCTCCCTGCTCCGGGACTCCCTCTTACGGGTAGTGGGCGGTGTCCGGCACCGCAATAGTCCGAACGGGTCAGGACGCCTTCACCATCGCGCACGGCGCGGCCGAGGCTGGCAGCGCGGGCAGGTGAACGAC